>JAGYOL010000035.1 GCA_018399555.1 Kiritimatiellia bacterium
ATGAAAATATCCCGCGTGACGAAGAGTCAATCGCCATCTGGCGATCGCTGGGCATTCCTGCCGAGAGAATTTATGCGCTACCGCGCAGCGATAACTGGTGGGGTCCTGCCGGTGAAACCGGTCCCTGCGGACCGGACACCGAGATGTTTGTGGACACCGGCAAAGAGTGTTGCGGCACAGATTGCCGCCCGGGGTGTCACTGTGGTAAATTCATCGAGATATGGAACGATGTATTCATGCAGTACAACAAGCGTTCCGACGGCAGTTACGAGCCGCTCGTACAGCATAATGTTGACACCGGCATGGGAGTTGAGCGCACGATCTGCATGATGAACAACTGCGCCACAGTTTATGATACCGAATTGTTCGCTCCGCTGATGGCAAAAATACGCGAACTTACAACTGTGGTTCCGGATGACACCGAACTGTGTGAACGGGCGGAAAGGATCATCGCAGATCATATACGCACCGCGGTTTTTATTCTGGGTGATCCCAAAGGCGGGGTCAAACCCGGCAATCTCGGAGCCAACTATGTATTACGTCGTCTGATACGACGCTCAGTACGTTTTGCAAAAATTCTGGGAATAGCCAGTGGATACACCTGCACGCTGGCCGGGATTGTTATTGATAAATACAAACTGTTTTACCCCGAACTGGAGCTGAACCGCAATGTGATCATTGATGAGCTGACAGCCGAGGAAAACCGCTTCGAGAAAACACTTGCTGCCGGACAGCGTGAATTCGACAAAGTTGCCGGTGCGCTTACGCAACACAACCAGTCTGTGGTGTCGGGGCGCACCGCCTTCAAGCTCTACGACACCTATGGTTTTCCTCTGGAGTTCACCGAGGAACTTGCAACCGAGCACGGTCTGAAGATTGACAAGGCGGGTTATCAGAAGGCATTTGCAAAACACCAGCAAATGTCAAAAGCCAGCGGCGGAAGTTTCAAAGGCGGTCTGGCTGATAATACCGTGGCTACAACCCGTCTGCATACCGCCACCCATCTGCTGCACAAAGCGCTTCAGAGGGTGCTGGGCGAACACGCCACCCAGAAAGGCTCCAATATCACCCCCGAGCGCCTACGATTCGACTTCGCCCACCCGGCCAAGATGACAAAAGATGAGCTGCAGCAGGTTGAGGAGCTGGTAAATGAACAGATCAAAAAGAATCTGCCGATTAAAACTGAAACCATGAGCATCGAAGAGGCCAGGGAGCGCGGTGCGACCGCCCTTTTCTCAACCAAGTACGGAGAACAGGTCAAGGTTTACAGCATCGGTGATTTCTGCATGGAGGTATGTGGTGGACCTCACGCCGCATCAACTGGGGAACTCGGTGGTTTCAAGATCAAAAAAGAAGAGTCATCTTCGGCGGGAGTGCGCCGTATCAAAGCGATAATAACCAACCTCGACTGAATTATTTCTATTGCTTATAACTGTAACACTTAGTACAGTTACGGATGGCAATTGCTTTTAGGGGCACTGTCATAATTCAAATAAGACCTATTCGAAAGGTAACAGCAATGAAAAGAGTACTGTTTATAGCCCTGCTGGCTGTATCAACCATCGCTATCTGCGGTTGTGAGAAATCAACTGAGGATAAGTTGAATGATGCGGCCAAGTCGGCTCAGAAAGACGCGGAAGCTGCTCAGAAAGATCTGGGCAAAAAGCTTGATAACGCTCTTGAATAAGAGTCGCCTTATCAGCGTTCAAGGTTATGGTTTCGACCGGTCTATGCCGCTCGAAACCTCACCTTTTTAACATCGCACGCTCACACCTGCCGCGTTTTAATTTTTCTAATGAACACAGACAAAACCCTTAAAATCGGTGTTTTAGGCTCTGGAGCCGGCTCGAACATGCAATCGATTATTGATGAAATCGATGCTGGAAGAGTTGATGCTGAGATAAAGATTGTGCTCTCTGATGTGGAGGATGCCCGCATTCTTGAAAGAGCGCGAAAGCGCGGCATACCGACCCTTTGGCTGGACTGTTCACCATACAAAACCAAGCTCGACGGTCCGGCACAGCTTCGCTGTATCGAGCTGCTGCACGAACACGATGTTGACACCGTAGTGTTGGCCGGTTTCATGCGTATTGTAAAAGCACCCCTGCTGAATGCCTTCCCAATGCGCATTCTCAACATCCATCCGGCGCTTCTGCCGGCATTCCCGGGATTGCATGCCTGGCGACAGGCTTGGGATTACGGAGCCAAGGTGGCTGGATGCACGGTACATTTCGTAGATGAGGGCACCGATACCGGAGCGATAATCATTCAACGTTGCATACCTGTGCTGAACACTGACAGTGCTGAAGCACTGCACGCCCGCATTCAAGCCGAAGAGCACATCGCTTATCCACAGGCACTTCGTCTGCTGACGGAGGGAAAACTCAGGATTGTCGGACGCAGGGTGATAATTGACGACGACGATGCGGTAAAGACCGACTCCCGGTAACCTATTGAGCAGCACTTTTATCTGGAGCATCCGCTGTCTTATCCGATGGACTGTCCGATGCTGACTGCTCGTTGTTGCCACTCTTCTCAATATCTTCTTTATCCGGCTGCTGTTCCGGTTGATCCACAGCCGACCTCACTTCTGAGCTTTTAGCCGGAGCGGGTGGACTATCACTCTCCGTCTCAGCCGGTTCTGGCTGTGCATTCGCATTTTCCGACTCAGGTTTCTGTGCGGGGCTCTTCTGTTCCACTTTGGCCGGTGCAGGTTTTTCAGCAGAGCTGTTTTTGTCCGCACCCTCCGATGAGCTGATCGAAGTTTTGGCTTGTCTGCCGTGTTTTTTCTCACCGGGCAGCAACCTGAAGGAAGGATATTCAACCGGGGTGCTCAGAACATCGTTGTAAAATTCGATAATGTTACCTTTATCAATCAACCAGGCCAGCTGGCGCAAAATCTCTTTGATCCGGACCTCATCGCTTCCAGCCATTGTTTTGATCAGTTCCACCTTGGTACAGGCGGGATTATCCTGAATGAAAGCCAGAATTTCTTTGATCAGATCGATCACGCACTCAGAATCAAGTTCCGTCGGTTTATTCTGCATCACAAAGTCAGGACCTTTTGGATCATTGGCTCTGAAAAGATACAGTTTGCGATGACGGAAGGCCCCTCTCAAGGCGAAGAAAAGTGAGGTTGGAAAGCGTTTTTCACGTTGGATCATCTCACGAATCACGAAGTAGAGCGGACGGCTGGAAGTCTGCAAAGCGATGGAGGCGATACATACCAGGTGTTTCACCTCAGAGTAGTGCTGATTGATCATTTCTCGTCGAAAGACCAGTTCCGCCACATCGCGTTCCATAGGAGGCGCTTTGATCTGCGCATCTTCCGAGTTCTGCGGCTCGGTTTCGGAAAGACTGTCGCTCGTCGCATTTAATTCCGGATTGTCCGCAACAGGAGTTTCAACATTTTTACGCCGGTATATCTTCTTCCTTGTGCAAGCCTGGCGCCACTGTTCTATCGCTTCGGGTTCACGCACACTCTCAATCTTACGGCGATACGCCTCCTCGGACATTTCGGGATAGCGGATCCGGAGCATCTCGTGCACCCGAGTGTTGAAGCTGTGATGGTTGGGAGGGCCAAGCAGCTCTCTAGAGAGGCCGCAGCGCATCACGCACACAAACTGACCACCGGGTGGTTCACACTCTACCTCTTCAACATCAAAAAATTCATCCAGATGCCGGTTAAGCAGATGACTCTGCATCTCATCTTCCGTCAAAGTCGGCATGCCGCAAACCTTGCACTGAAAGACCGGAACGGGATTTTCCTTCTGCTGGGCTAAGCGTATCAGGCAGCTGGCTGGCTTATCCAGAAAGAGCCAGGCTATGTCGCGCAGCGGAAAAGCCTTGTGTGAAGATTGGATGCGGCGAATCACACCGCCAAGCGCTTTCTGTTCAGGCAGCACTTTGATTTCCAGCGGCAACGTGGAATGCTCAGCACGAGGCGTGCCTCTGAATCCGCGCTCATCCCGCTGCCGGAACGCATCACGCCGTCCTGTTTCGCCGGGTATCGTCGCCTCAACCCGACCGGAGGCAGCGGGAGCGAAACCATTCTGCGGTTTACCACCGAAACCACCATCGGAATCATCTTTGCGACGTGGCCGACGTTCTGATCTTCTGCCATCTTTGTTACGGTCGCCGCGCGGAAAGCGTTCATTGCGGCGGTTACTCTCACGCCAACTCTCATTTCGGCCCCGGCTGCGGTAGCCATCGCCCCGGCCCTGCGACCGACCGTCATCATCAAAGCGACTGGCCCGAACGGTTTTAATATGCTCCGCCGGATCTTTACGAGCCCAACTGGGCGCAAAGTTAAGATCAAGAGTTATCTCTTCATTCGTCGCGCCATCCGCATTAATTTTATCATTCAAACCAACACCGTCATTTTTTTTGCCACTCTCACTCATAACAGATGATTATATGTTGTCTGCAAACTGTGGTCAACCGCTTTTGCTGTAAAGTGCGATAAAACTTTATCCGATTCGGTAATCACACCGGATTGGCCAGCAAGCCGCCATTGATCAGAATACTCTTCTGGCGTTCAGTCAGACCAGCCACCACCGTGAATTCGACGCCACTGGTCAAATTGCACACAACAGCTCTGCCGTCACCTCTGATCGCCTCCACAAGATTGTCAATTGTGATACGATCCCCCTGCTCAATCTGCTCATAAGAGGATTGATCCTCAAAAATGAAGGGTACTATTCCGAAATTGATCAAGTTGGCACAATGGATTCGCTCGATACTTTTAGCGATCACGGCCTTGACACCGAGATACATGGGACACATCGCGGCATGTTCGCGACTGGAACCCTGTCCATAACTCAACCCGGCCACAATCACATTGTGCAATCCATTGTCACGATTGCAGGAAGCTCTGTCATAAAACTCAGGATCGACATTCTCAAAAACGCACTGGGCGTAACGCGGGATATTCGAGCGGAATTTCAAGCGGGCTCCAGCCGGCATGATATGATCGGTGGTGATGCGGTCGTCGACCCGTATAACGGCAACTCCGTCCAATTTGTTTTCAAGCGGTTTCCCGGAGGGCACCTCGCCTATGTTAGGGCCTCGCACAATCGTTGTTGAAGGCACTCCTGCTCCGGCACTCTCACAAAACAGAAACATGGAGTCATCGATTGTGAATGTCGTGGGTTCAGCGACCGCCTTCGGCAATGATTCAATGGTGCGGGGATCGGTGAACGCACCGGTCAAGGCGGCGGCAGCGGCGCTTTCGGGGCTAATCAGATAGATCTGGGCCGACATTGTGCCGCTACGTCCCTCGAAATTACGATTACTGGTTCGCAGACTAACAGCGTTGGTTCCCGGTGACATGTGGTTGCCGATGCAAAATCCGCAGGCGTTCTCGAGGATACGCACTCCCGATGAGATCAGGTCGGTCAGCAACCCCTCTGCTGCCAGCATGGCAACCACCTGACGCGATCCCGGTGCAATTCCGACTTCAACCTCCGGATGGACCTTCCGCCCTTGAAGCATCAGGGCCACCGTTTTCAGATCGCGATAGGATGAATTGGTGCACGAACCGATCAGAACCTGGTTGACCTTTTTGCCGGAGAGCGCAGCGATGGACCCTATATTGCCCGGTGAATGCGGGCAGGCTGCCAGCGGTTCCAGTTCAGCCAGATTGATTTCCAGTATCTGATCATACCCGGCATCCTGATCAGCAGTCAGTTCTCTCCAGTCACCTTCACGCTGCTGCGCTACAAGAAAAGAGCGCGTTGTTTCGTCGCTCGGGAAAACAGAAGTTGTCACTCCGAGTTCAGCTCCCATATTGGTGATAGTGGCACGTGCCGGAACTCCGAGTGTCGCGACACCGGGTCCGCCGTATTCCAGCACCCTGCCGACATTACCATTGGTTCCATAAACTGAGAGCACTTTCAGAATAACATCCTTGGCGGAAACCCCGGGACGCAGTTCACCGCTCAGCCGCACCAGTGTCACCTTGGGAGAGGTCAGATAGAAAGCTCCGCCGGCCATCGCGACTGCGACATCGATACCGCCCGCGCCGATCGCCAGCATACCGATTCCTCCGCCGGTCGGTGTATGTGAATCGCTGCCCAGCAGTGTCGCTCCGGGTTTGCCGAAACGCTCAAGATGAAGTTGATGGCAGATACCGTTGCCGGGACGTGAAAATATGATACCGTAACGTTGAGCGACACTGCGCAGATAGGCGTGGTCGTCGGCATTTTCAAAACCGACCTGCACTGTGTTATGATCAACATAGCTCAGGGACAGCTCGGTTCTGACGCACTCGAGCCCCATACTCTCAAACTGCAGATAGGCCATTGTGCCGGTCGCATCCTGAGTTAAAGTCTGATCAATACGAATTCCCAACTCTTCTCCGGGAGTCAAATTACCTGAGAGACGATGCGCGTAAAGAATTTTTTCAACGATGTTCAGGGGCATAATTACAAACTCCTCATAAAAATGTTGACATGATTATCTGATTGTTATTACAAAGTTCAACCGGCTTCGATCCTGCGTCTGATGAACTCCGCGACTGCCGTGCTCTCAGCCGGCAGAATCTCTTTCCGGGCCGGCATATCCTCGAGTGCGTCGATCACCACATGATGCGCGATATCCTCACCGGTAGCCTGGCGGATGGCATCATCGAATTTGGCGGGGTGAGCGGTCGCAAGCGCGATCATGGGTGCCTGTTCGGAGAGGAAAGCGGAAGCGACTTCCACACCGACTGCCGAGTGCGGATCCAGCAGATAGGCATAATCATGCCAGTATCTGCTGATCGTTGCAAGGGTGGCGGCGGTGTTGCCGCTGCTGGCGGCGAAGATGCCGTCAGGGTTGAAATCCGCAATGGAGAGCCTGCCGTTTTTGCTGAAATCCTCCATCCAGCCGCAGACACAACCGGCCTTTTCTCCGCTCAGATAGTAGAGATAGCGTTCAAAATTGCTGGCAACTTGAATATCCATCGAGGGACTGAGAGTCTGCACCACCTCCCCCGTTATATACTCGCCGCTGTTGAAAAACCGCGTCAGGATATCATTTTCATTGGATGCCAGAATCAGTTTATCGATGGGCAATCCCATTCGTCTGGCCATATAACCGGCGAAGATATCTCCGAAATTGCCGGTCGGCACTGTGAAGCGTACCTTATCGGCACCGGAATTGTCCATTACACGGAAAGCGGCGTAGAAATAGTAAACGATCTGTGCCAGCACGCGAGCCCAGTTGATTGAATTTACAGCACCCAGCTTGTAACGATCGCGGAACTCAAGATCGTTGAAGAGCGCTTTAACAATATTCTGGCAGTCATCAAATGTGCCGGTCAGTCCGATGTTGAAGACATTGGCATCCAGCACACTGGTCATCTGTCGTTCCTGAACCGGACTGATTTTGCCGTTGGGATGCATGACAAAGATGCGGATACGTTCACGACCGCGCACACCGTAGATAGCGGCACTGCCGGTATCGCCGCTGGTGGCTACCACGATATTCATCTCGCTCTCACTCTGGTCCAGCAGAAATTCAAAGAGGTTCCCCAGGAACTGAAGTGCCACATCCTTAAAAGCGAGAGTGGGCCCATGAAACAATTCAAGAACGCTGAGCGGGCCGACCTCTACCACCGGCGTAACCTCATCGTGACGGAACGCACCATAGCTCTTTTCAATGATGGAGCGCAGGGCGGCGGATGGAATATCGGGTGCATAGAGCCGCATAATTTCGTAAGCAAGATCGGAATAGGTCAGAGAACTCCATTCATCCAGGCGATCATTGACCTGTGGTATTTCGGCGGGCAGCAGCAATCCTCCATCGCGCGCCAGACCGGTTAAAACCGCATCTTTGAACGACATGCCGATCTGCTGTTTGTCGCGTGTGCTGACATATAACATCATTCTGATCCTGTTTTTACTTTCGCCTTGGTCGTTATAATCTCAATTTCTGTCTTGAACAGCCGTCGCCTCCGGCTATGGCCGTCAAGAAAACAAGAAAGTTAAACAGAAATTTTTAAATGATGGCTGCGCCTGTTTGAAGACTTAAGTTTAAGTTTGGTTGCCTGCCTGTGCGTGTACGCACCTGTCTGCTTGACAGGCAGGCGCAGACAGGCGGCTGAAAGCAGCTTTAGTTGGTAATTGATTTCGCCCGGCGTGTTCTCTATAATCCCGTTGTTATATGACAATTCTTTTTAAATATGTTCTGCGTGAGTTTTTAAAGCCGCTCTTTTACTGCCTGACTGGGTTTCTGGGCATTTATGTCATCTTCGAGCTTTTCGATTCATTCAATCATATCGCGACGAACAACACCGACCCGTTGCTGCTGATACAGTTTTTCGCCGGCTACATATCGCCCTATTTGCAATGGATCATCCCCGCAGCTCTGTTACTGGCCACTTTGTATACGCTGTGGAACTTCTGCCGTCACTCGGAAATTACTGCCATGCGGGCCAGCGGAATAGGATTCGGTGTGATTGTCAGCCCGCTTTTTGCGGTCGCGCTGGCTATGATGGCACTGGTGGCGCTGATCAACGAATACTATGCGCCGACTGCCTCGGAAAACGCTCAGGCTTTCAAAGACGCCGATTTCCAAGAGGTTAAATCCGATATACGTGAAAATGTTCCCTACATCAACCACGACGGGATGCGCTCATGGAGAATCAACCGCATGGATGCCCGCCACCCGGAGGTAGTGGAGGGTGTGCGTATCTCGTTTGATCGCCCGGACGGCAGCAAGCGGCTCGACATCACCTGTCGCAAAGCGGAGTATCTGGATGGCATGTGGTGGATTTTCTATCCGCAATATCAATATTTTGATGAACTCAACCTTCCGATTGAAAATCCCAGACCGGAACTCACTTCGCTGGCTGTGCGGGCACTGCCTGATTTGGATGAAAGCCCCGAGGATATCATGCTGATGAACAGATCAGCGCAATACTATAATATACGCAATCTGCGGCGTCTGCTTGCGAACAGCCCCAATCTCAATCAACGGGATGTAACAGGGCTGCGTTACGATATTCATTCACGTATGGCCGTTCCCTTTTCCTGTCTGATCATAACTCTTTTCGCCATTCCTGCCGGTGTCGCCACAAGCAGACAGAGTGTTTTCAAGGGAGTTATCACTGCGATTGCAATGTTTCTCGGATTTTACGCCGCCAATATGGGTTGTATGGTTCTGGCCAAGAACTGCCTGATACCAGCCACACTGGGAGCGTGGCTGCCCAATGTGATATTCTTTATCATCGGGCTGATTCTGTTTTATCGGCAACGCTGAATGGGGGAAGGGTGAAATTCAGCACTTTTTCCTGCACGGCAATCAGGTGTTCCGGTGCACTGAAACCGTAGTTGCTGCGAAGAGTATGCACAACCTCGTCGAGGAAAACTTCAGGTGTTGAAGCCCCGCTGGTGATGCCGACACACCTCACCTGCTCCCACTTTGAATGCGCCAGATCCTCGAGCCGGCTTACAAGTAAAGTCGCGGTTCCCTGCGCCCGCGAACACTCCACCAGCCTGCGGCTGTTGGAACTGTTTTCCGAACCCAGCACCAGCACACGCTGAGTGTATAGCGCGAGTCTGCGGACGGCAGACTGACGATTACGTGTTGCGTAGCATACATCGGTGCTCTCAGGCAGCTGCAAGCCGGAGAAGCGCTCTTTCAAAACAGCTTGAACTCCATCAACCTGTGCTGCGCCTAGTGTCGTTTGTGTAACCAGACCGAGCGGTTTATCCCGCGGCAGTTCAAGTGCGTCGGCCTCGGCCTCATTCTCCACCACCAGAACCTCATCCGGAGCCTCACCCGCAACTCCAATAACTTCCTCATGCGTGCGATGACCGATGCAGACAACCTTCATCCCGCGGCTGACAAACTCACGCACCTCGGCGTGCACCTTGGATACAAAGGGGCATACAGCATCCACAACCACGAGATTCCGCTCAGTTGCGCGGCACCTGATCTCCGGGGAAACTCCGTGTGCCGACAGTAGCAGTACCGAGCCCGGCGGAACTGCCTCAATTTCACTTACAAACCGCATGCCGCCTTTGCACAATTCACTCACAACCTGACGGTTATGAACGATCTGATTGAGGCAGTACACCGGGTGCTGCGTGTGGCTGTCCAGAATCTTATGCGCGGTCGCCACAGCCCGGGTCACCCCCGAGCAGAAACCGTGCGGCTCGACAACGATAATCCGCTTTACGTCACAACTTGCCACGCTTTTCCAGCTCCTCCAGGATCTGCTCCGCCGGTGTTCTGCAGCGTTTTTTCTGATTGCAGTCGTTACAGGCCGGCACCACATTGCCCCGGTTGCTGCATCCTCCGCGCGCCACCGGCACAACATGATCGAGCGTCAGAGCATCGGAACCCACATGTCTGCCACAGTAGTGACACACCCCTTTGTCCAGCTGGCACCGCCACCAGGCACTCCCGCGTAACGCACGCGCTTTGGCACGTTCACGGGCTACATGCTGCGGATCTTTGTGTATGTCAATCCAGTCGTTCATGACTCTCTCCGTTCAGAAACGCACGTAATTTGGATGCGTGGATATCTTCGGCTCTGGCCAGCATCAGAAAGGTATCTTTGAGCCGCGGTATTTTACAGTGTGTTGCCAAAGCTTCGTAAAATTTCACCTGTGTCTCTTCCCCTTCAATAGCTTCGCTTAACTCAGTGCGGTAGTCTCGTCCGGCAGTGCCGGCACGCATAAGCATGCTTTCCAGCGGCGGCAGATCACCGACCATTGCCGAGGTCATCTGAATGTGCTGGCTCGCATCGGCAACCAGCAGTCCGGCCTTCATGGCTTTCATGTGTGCCAGTTCCTCTTCGGCCAGCCAGTTGTAGAGTGTCTGTCTGGCGGCATCTTTTTCACGAGCTGCCAGTTGGGCATATTTTTCAGCGGCGGCCGCTTCAAACATCGCAGCGTGCTGGATGACATGACGCGACATCCAGTCATTCGGCGCGGTAATCGCTACGCTCTGCGTCTCTTTTCCCTTCTTACGAACCACATCGATAAGCATCGCCGCACCGAAAAGCAAAAACATCAACCCGCCGCATATGCGAATCGCGCTCAGATCCGGCATCCATCTGCGCAGCAGACCTCCCGCCAGAACACCCACTGCCGTCGATAAAATCAGAGCCAGCGAACCGGCCGCAAAAACCATCCAGCGGCTGGATGAACCCGCGGACTGCGCCATCACCGCCAACTGAGTTTTGTCACCCAGTTCCGCCAGGAAAATCAGTAGAAAGGTGCTTATAAAAATCTGCCAGTTCATAAAATCAGACCTCCGTACACTCAGGCCGCGACCGGGTGCTCTTTTGTCCGCGCATCGCCGACACCAATACATACGGGCCGCCAATACTTCCCATTAAATCGCATTTATACATAAAATCGGCTCTGTTATCAATGGATTTGTCCACAAATTTGAGAATCGGGTGTTGAGTTTTGACTTGAAAAAGAGCAGATTTCCGCATATCATGCACAACCTTATTTAAGTTCAACCTCTGCACTCTCCGCATGGTTGCCGGCAGAGTGGTGTTTGGATAAGCAAACCCCGAAAAGATTAGGAAAAATATATGTCAAAAATTGTTGAAATAAATTCCAGAGAGATTCTGGATTCACGTGGCAATCCCACTGTTGAAACCGAAGTTTACCTTGAATTCGGTATGGTGGGACGCGCCGCTGTACCCTCCGGCGCGTCAACCGGTGAAAATGAGGCGGTCGAGCTGCGAGACGGCGATAAGAGCCGCTACCTCGGTAAAGGCACATTGAAAGCGGTTAAAAACGTCAACGAAGTTATCGCACCCGAGCTGATCGGGTATGAAGTGACCGACCAGGTGGCGATCGACCGTCTGATGATGGATATCGACGGTACCGAAACTAAGAGCAAGCTGGGTGCGAACGCAATTCTCTCAGTTTCGCTGGCCTGTGCCGATGCCGCTGCCAAGGAGCTGGGGCTGCCGCTTTTCCGCTATATCGGCGGAACGAACTCCAAAACATTACCGGTGCCGATGATGAATATCATCAATGGCGGCTCGCATTCAGATGCTCCGATCGCATTTCAGGAGTTTATGATCCGTCCGGTCGGCGCCCCCTCTTTCCGTGAGGGACTGCGTATGGGTGCGGAGGTTTTTCACAGCCTCAAGAAGGTGCTGCATGATCGCGGTCTGAGCACCGCCGTGGGCGATGAAGGCGGCTTCGCTCCGACTCTGAAAGGCACCGAGGACGCTCTCGATTCGATTATCAACGCCATCGAGCTGGCCGGTTACAAGCCCGGCCGCAAATGCGACGGCGGCGATGTCTCGATCGCACTGGATTGCGCCGCCTCCGAGTTTTACAGCGACGGCATTTATGACTATGCCAAATTTGAAGGCGATTCCGGTGCCAAACGAAGCAGTGCCGAGCAGGCTGATTACCTGGCTGAGCTGATTTCCAAGTATCCGATCGATTCAATCGAGGACGGCTGCGATGAGAACGACTGGGATGGCTGGAAAGTTCTGACCGATAAAATCGGCGACAAGTGTCAGCTGGTCGGCGATGATCTTTTTGTCACCAATGTCAAGTTTCTCAAACGCGGTATTGATGAAGGTTGCGGTAATTCAATTCTGATCAAGGTTAATCAGATCGGAACGCTGACCGAAACGCTGGATGCGATTGAAATGGCGCATAAAGCCGGATTCACGGCGGTTGTGAGTCATCGTTCCGGTGAGACCGAAGATACCGCCATTGCCGATATCTCGGTGGCGGTGAATGCCGGCCAGATCAAAACCGGTTCTCTTAGCCGCACCGATCGTATCTGCAAGTATAATCAATTGCTGCGTATCGAAGAGATGCTGGGCGATGAGGCTCTCTACGGCGACTGAGCAATAACTCTCATCTAAGCTGGGAGACCGGCCCGCGTAGTGTCGTGGCCGGTCTTTCGCTTGGGCGCATCTGCCACCCGGCACCACAACCGCAGCCGTGATCTGTGATTCCGGACATTGCTGTGCCAATTCGCAGATACGCCCTTTTTCTTTTGCCAAATTTCATGGATAAAGGTACAATCAGTAACGTTATGGCATATGAAGTATTAGCACGCAAGTGGCGTCCGACCGGCTTCGATGATGTGGTCGGGCAGGAGCATGTTACCCGTACTCTGAAAAACGCGATAATTCACAATCGTGTTGCGCATGCCTATATCTTTGTAGGTCCGCGGGGTATCGGTAAAACCTCGCTGGCGCGCATCTTCGCCAGAGCGCTCAACTGTAAACAAGGGCCTACCGTCACACCTTGCGACCAGTGCTCTATCTGTAAAGAGATTATGGCGGGCACCTCTCTGGATGTACTTGAAATCGACGGTGCTTCGAATAACGGAGTCGACCAGGTGCGCGATCTGCGTGAGCAGGTGCAGTTCGCACCAGCCAATGGACTCTATAAAATCATTATAATAGACGAAGTACACATGCTTTCGCCTGCCGCGTTCAATGCGTTGCTTAAAACCCTCGAGGAGCCGCCGCCGCATGTGAAGTTTATCTTCGCCACCACTGAAGGTCATAAGCTGCTGCCCACAATAGTTTCGCGTTGTCAACGTTTTGATCTGCGCCGTATTCAGACACCGGCGATCGTGGGACGGCTGGCCTATATCTGCGACCAGGAGACGATTGAGATCACCGAAGACGCGCTGCTGGCGATTGCGCGTGGCGCTGAAGGCGGCATGCGGGACGCGCTTTCGGCACTTGACCAGCTTATCTCTTTCAAGGGCGAACAGCTGACCGAGGATGATGTGCTGGCAGTTTTCGGTCTGGTCTCACGAGCCTCGCTGGAAGCACTTTCAGCCGCAATCCTGCAGGGGAATATACCTGAAATTCTTGAAATGATTAACAAGTTCGACAGTGCCGGGAAGGATATGAGCCGTCTTGTTTTCGAGTTGATGGAACATTTTCGCGGTCTGCTGCTGTATCATCATGTGGGCGACGAACTGGCGGGTCTGGGAGCTACACTTGAGCAGACCGGTGTGTATGCTGAGCAGAAGAAACTGGCGGATGCCGACAAGGTGCTCCAGATCACCGATATGCTGGGTGAGATGGAGGGACGCCTGCGCTATGCTCTTTCGGTGCGCACGCTGATCGAGCTCTCGCTGATCCGCTGTGCCCGGCTGGTGAAAGCGGTGTCGCTTGAGGCTGTGCTGCGCCGACTCAATGAGGTGCGTTCCGCCGGAGAGGTTTATGCCTCTGACAACAGATCGCCCGCGAAGCAGACGGCAGAAAAAGTGCCGCAGAAACCACAAAAAGCGGATCAGAGTGCGGCATCCGAAACCGCGGTTCCGAGTTCTAAGCCCGCCGTTTCACCCCCGGTAGAAAATGATTCGGACGATAAGCCGGCTACGGCAACGCAGGAACAAGATGGGGTAGCGAGTAAGCAGATTGCTGAACCGGTAAAAAAAGAACCGGCAAAAAAGAAGTTAACCCGTGAAGAGATCGATGCCGAGGTTAAAAATCTGCATGACGACCCGCATCTCGGTGATGCACTCAGCATCCTGGGCGGTAAGGTGGTTGATGTTGAACATTAACTGTCCCCGGCACTCTGCCTAGCACCGGTGACACCTTTCCCTACAATCTTCAAATAGCAATGTAGTAGCCGCTTTTTAAGCGACATGTTTTCAATGTCATTTGTTGCGCAGTGCCAAGCTCATGAATTCGGCGCGGGTGGCCTGCTCATTGTGAAAGCTGCCCAGCACCGATGAGGTGGTCATTACACTGTTCTGTTTTTCAACACCGCGCATCATCATGCAGAGATGCTTGCACTCCATCACTACACCCACCCCTTCGGCACCGGTTGTGTCCATGATCGTACGGGCGATCTGTTCCGTCAGCCGTTCCTGAATCTGCAGACGACGGGCGTATACCTCGACAATACGAGCAAGTTTGCTTACTCCCACCACTTTCTCCTGAGCAATGTAACCTATGTGACATTTACCGTAGAAAGGCAGCATATGGTGTTCACAGAGCGAGTAAACTTCAATGTCCCGTGCGATAATCATGTTGTTGGATGCCGATTCAAACAGGGCGTTGTTGATAACATCTTTCGGATCCGATGTGTAGCCCTTCGTGAGAAACTGCCAGGCCTTGGCCGCCCGCAACGGAGTGTTCTGCAAGCCTTCACGCTGTGGGTCCTCGCCGATTTCGATCAGCAGTGCACGTATCAGTTTCTGTACTCTTTCAATGTTCATCGGTTTTTCCTTCTTTCTTTAAAACATGCGCAATTTCAACTCGGGTTTCTGCTTGCTGCAATCAGTTTCAGTTCCGTTGAGAAGCACTCTGTATATTCAAGTCCCGTGTGGTCATGTGAGATCGGCAGTTCGGTCAGCATCTCTCGCATTCCCGGGATTCTCAGTTGAGCCGCCGTCTCTAAGAGAGGCACGGCAATAAAATTACGCCTTGTGATCTCAGGATCTGGAATGATCAGACCCTCCTGCCGGATGATGTCATCGCCGTAAAGGATGAGATCGAGATCAATCGTTCTGGCGGCGTAGATGTCGCCGGTTCTCACCCGCCCGAGCTGCTTTTCAATCCGGCTTAAAACATCACGCTTGAGGCTGAGCGGGCTGAGTGAGGTAACAATCTTCCAGACGCAGTTGATATAACAATTCTGATCCGGACGGTCGAGGGCCTCGCTACAGTAACAGTTGGAGACGGCGTCAATCACAACAAAGTCGCACAGCAGTTCAAACGCCCGTTTGATGTTGCGTTCAGCTGAGATGTTCGAGCCGACCCCGATATAAGCGGTTTCATTCACGACTGCGGGAAATCTCCACCTCTACAGTCCGGGCGAACCGCAAAGCTCCGGGTTTACTGAGAGAGACATCAACCCGCGCCACTTTTTCATCTTCGAGACAGGTCTGAGCGATCAAATGTACCAGCCGCTCCACCAGCATGAATGATGAGTTTTCCACTTTTTCGATCACATGTTTTTTGATGGATACATAGTCGACCGTGTCTTCAATACTGTCGCTGTGACAGGCTTTTGAAAAATCGGTGTGCAGGGTGATGTTAATGATCACATTCTGCGGTGCTTTGCGTTCCCATTCACGTATGCCGATGATGCAGCGCAGGAGTAGGTCCTTGATGTGTATTTTATCGTAATTATCAGGCTTCATAACTGTTTCCTCTGAGATGGCGTCCGCCGTCAACATAGATGATCTGTCCGGTGATAAAGGTGTTGCGCAATAAAAAAAGGACAGCGTCGCAGACCTGCTCAGCTCTGCCGTGGCACTGCAACGGCAGCGAATGACAGCGTGAACGCAGATACTCTTCATCTTCACCCGCAGGCGGCAGCACCAGTCCCGGCGCCACACCGTTAACACGAATTGCAGGTGCCATTTCACGGGCCAGCATGCGCGTCAGAGTGAAAAGGGTGCGCTTAGACATGTGATAGGCGGCATGCTCGTTGTCACACTCCAGAATGCGTGTGTCGAGCATATTGATGATGTTGCCGCCGCATTTCTGTGCGGCCATGCACTGCGATAGCAGCAGAGGACCGAGAACGTGGATGTTCATGTTGAGGTTGAACTCTGCAGCGGTCAGACAATCAGGACGTCCCTGTTCAAAAATGCTGGCGTTGTTAATCAGAATGCTGATGTCAGTTCCGGCTGCGGAACGTGCGGCGGCAAAGAGCGCAGCCGCTTGACCCGGCTCAGCCAGATCGGCCTGCACAACCCAGGCGCGTCCGCCCCGATCTTCTATGAACCGTGCCGTATCTTCAGCGGCATCGCGTGAATTGTTGCAGTGCACAACAACACCGTCGCTCGCGTCGGCAACAGCAATCGCGAGCGCGCGTCCCAGCCGCTGCGAGGCACCGGTGATCAGTGCGACACTGCTTTTAATAGGATATGCCATCACAGATAACTTATCAAAAGGGAACAAGGCCGTGCAAGCTTCCAGACGGAAAAATAAAATGCGTTTGCCCTGTCTTATGTTATGAGCCTTCTTCCGGCTGTGGCGGCAAGGTTTCATCAATAGCGGCTCCCCACATCTGCCAGGCGGAGAGGAAGAGCGCGCCGACGATCGGCCCGACCAGAATGCCCGGAGCGCCGAAGAGCATGATGCCGCCCAGGGTTGCCAGCAGAACAATCAGATCCGGCATTTTTGTGTCTTTGCCGATCATGCGGGGTGTGAGAATATTGTCGATGCTGCCGACTACCACCGCACACCAGATCCCGACAGACAACGCTTTGATGCCGTGACCGGTCAGTGCCAGATAGATCACTGCGGGCACCCAGACCAGGGTGGTTCCGAAGGTCGGTATCACTGAGAGAACACACATGACAGTAAACCAGAAAAAGATTCCTTTTATGCCGGCAACCCATAGAGCTAAAGCAGCCAGACCGGCCTGCAAGATGCCGATCACTACTTTGCCCTTGATTGTGGCACGGGTTACGCTTTGAAAGATTGCAAGCAGCCGTTCGCCGTCGGCCTCAGTTAACGGCGTGTAACGCAGAGCCTTGCGGATCGGGAGCCCGCCAGCGATCAGGAAGTAGTACATCGAGTAGAGCATCACGAAGAGCGAGAGCACAAAAGAGGCGGTGCCTTTGACGCCAGCCGCCAATCCCTGAGCCACTATGCTGCCGGCCTTGGCTGTGATGTCACCGAATTTGGTTACGATGTCATCCTGATATGGACGCATTTTTTCAAGCCACTCGTACTGTTCGATCTGACGGTTGAGCAGCTCTTTCAGCTCGCCCTGGTCTGAAAACCACTCACGTGCCTGGTTGCTTACGCCGACAGCCTCATTGATGACCACTCCCAGAAAGAAAAGCATCGGAATAATGACGAGTAAGAGTGTTAAAACAACTGTGATGCCTGATGCGGCTGATTTGTGTCCTTTGAGCAGACAGACCAGTTTGCGATAGAGCGGAAAGATGAGTCCAGAGAGCAGTGCTCCGAAAAAGACCGAGATGACAAACCCGCGGACAATCAGAAGAAACAGGATTGAAACAGCGGCCGCGAGAACAAAGAGAAAAGACACTCTAGGGTTGATAAAATACTTGCTGTTACTCTTCAAGGAAACCTCCGCTGTTTGTCGGTCTGCCAAGGAACGGTTACACGAACCCTACCCGCAACGATTTCATTATTGCACAAAAACCGAAAATTGCCAAATGGTGTGTTAAGAGTGTATCCGGAAATCGGTGCGGATTTTGCGAATCATCCATAATCAGCCCGATGACCCGCAGCTTCAGAATTAGTCGCTATAATTTTAGTTTCTGTCGTAAAAAATTCCCGGCGCAACAGAGATTGCCATTCGCTCCGCTCATTGCCACCCGCTGCGCGGTGGCCCTACTCCACTCCGTTCTGTTTCGCGCTGATATGCTGAATTCATTTTTTGAGGGTCGGGGGGGCCTGCAGATAGCCCAGCGAGGTTAGAAATTTATCGGTTTCGATCAGAGTCTCTTCATATTTTGATTTGTTAAAAAAACCATGTTTTTCACCTTCATAGAGATGTAAATCCGAGCGAATGCCGAGTGAGCGCATCTTACTTTGAAATTTCTGTGCGGTGCTCACCGGAATAAGATTATCTTTAGTGCCCAGAAAAACGACAGTTGCCGGCATCTGAGCGTTAATGTTATGCAATGGTGAAAACTCCCGCCAGTAATCCTTGACCGTGCCATGCCCCCACCCTTCGGGGCCGTTGTCATAAACCGGATTAAAAAGTACGAGTGCGTTGGGAGCGCAGCTGACGGAGACATCCTCATCAGCCTCATTGAACTTTTCGAGTGTGGCCACCGCGGTGGCCACATGCCCTCCGGCCGATCCTCCGCCAGCGGCAATCATCTCCGGATTTACACCCAGTTCGTCGGCATGGCTCCGTAGCCAGCGTATTGCGCTTTTGCCATCCTGCACACACTCCCGCGGTGATGTGCCATGGGAGTTGCGGGTGCGGTACTGAGCACTGAACGCAACCATGCCGCGTGAAGCCAGATAATCGCACTGACCGTAAAACTGACTGGGAGAACCACCAACCCAGCCACCGCCGAAAAAGAGTACAATGGCCGGACGTCGGTCACCGGATTTATGCCCCTCCGGTTTAAAAACATGTAATTCAAGTTCAGTTTCACCGACTTTTTTATAAACGACAATCTCATCAAATTCCGGTTGGTCGGTTTTGTCTTTCGCGTATATGCAAACGGCTGATATGATCATTAAAAATAACAGGCAACTCGTTTTCATTCTGAACCCCCCTTTGCCAAGTTAATTTAACCTTTTTCGTCAAAGAGTCCAGCTTGTTTTTGTATTGTTTGTCTGAGTTGGGCGGTGAGCAAAAGTGGAAGTTCCTTTTCTTATGCACACTTGGTTGCAAGAACGGCGTCATAGTGTATCGTTCGCACATCGATCGCGTCGTTCCGCACATATAGCGGATTCTCCTGAAA
>JAGYOL010000036.1 GCA_018399555.1 Kiritimatiellia bacterium
ACTAAAATTATAGCGACTAAAGGAATACCAGGATGTATTTTAAAGTACTGAAATCCAAATTGCATCAGATCAGAGTAACCCAGGCTGAAAAAGAGTATGAAGGCAGTCTGACACTGGATGCCGATTTAATGGATGCCGTAGGCATCTTCAACTACGAGAAGCTACTGGTTTCAAATCTTGAAAATGGCGAACGTTTTGAAACCTATGCCATAGTCGGAGAACGCGGCAGCGGAGTATGCTGTCTGAATGGTGCCGCTGCCTACAAGGGCAAGGTCGGGCATCGTCTTATCGTAATGACCTGGTGCACTTTGAGCCAGGAAGAAATTTCCTCACACAAACCCAGGGTTGTGCGTCTGGACAGCAATAATCGGATCGTCGCGTCTGCTGTATAGGAGACCGTCGTATTTTCAAATGGCCTTAACGGCGCGGAGAGCGGGACGGAAAACAATATCTCTCAATGAGTAACAAGCAATTCAGAGAAGTTTGGTTGAATGCTATTCGGTCATAAGTTCTTTCATGCGGTTGGCATAAAATTTTTCAGTGATCAATCCGCGTTCCAGCAGATCATCCAGATCGTTGATCCGCCACTGAACCGCCTTACGCTCATAGTGCGGCACTGAGCAATAAAAAAGGTTTGCGGCTTCCCGCTCGTTGAGTGCGCGGTTATAAAAGATCAATTCATCCACGGAACCCTCGAAGCCGTGATTTTTTTTGTTGTCTTTGGCTTGAGTATTGATCTGAGGATTCCCGATTTTCAGATCATCTTCAACCGGGATGAATGTTTTTTTCAGGATCGCTTCTGACTTTTGTTTTTTACCGTCGATATACATTCTGGCGATTTTATTATCCACCGTGACAATCACATTATACCAGGCTCCGTCGCTGACTGAGCTATCACTCAGGCAGCGTTTACCTTGAATCGAGAAACAGAGTCTTCCCAGATTGCGTCCCTGTTCTGCGCTACTGCCCAGAATTGCCAGATAGTAACCACGATCCGATCCTTTGCTCAGGAGTATCCGGTTCCCATCCCAGACCTTATAGGTTTTAAAGTGCATGGCAAGCGTGAAGCGCGAGGTTGCAAAGAGTGGACATTCGGGAACTGTTATCAATGAATTATTTCCATTTATACTGAAACCGGATTTATTCCAGGCCTGTGACCAGCGCACATTCGAGACTCGGGCCTTGAGCTTAGGATTGAGTTGGCATGGCGTAAAGCCTCCTTCCTCCGTGGTGTCAAAGGGGAAATGGGCCGTTATTCCATTCGGCAGGGCCGGCTCTGAACTCGGTTTCGAGCGAGCTGAAAGCAACGGAACCAGGAGGGCTGCAGAGGTGATTAAAACTGCGACAAATGGCGTTTTCATTCTGACTTTCTCCGCTGGCGTATTTATGTTGATTATCATTTACCTTTTCGTCCAACCTTACCTTTTTTACGACCGTTTTTTTCTCTGCTTCTGTTTTTAATCCAGGCACACATCTCCCGCGACGGCACAAGGTGTCGCCAAAGGAAGGCCTGCATGCGATCTTCGGCACCTAAAGCTTCACGGCGGATGGTTTTACCGTCAATCTGCGCTTCACCCTCAATCTTCAACGCCACCGGTTCCGACAACTCTTTCAGAACGGTTCTGATCGTAACCCGTGTAACATTCTGTGTAGCTTCGAAAGGTTTGGCTTCGAGTGTGAATCCCTGCGGTTCTTTGAGAAAGAGTTTAACCGGACCGGTAAAACCATCCCGGCGTATAAGATGTGCCTCGACATTGTCACTGCTCTTTGCTCCGCTAAACTCAACGTGTGAGGGCACCAGAAGTATTTCAAAATCGGGACGTGGCGAACTCAAACGAAGTCGATATGCGTAGGCGGCCCCTCCGCGATGCTGCGCATCGGAGATGACACAGGTGTAAATGCCGTCTTCCGGCAGTGTAACGCTGAGCCAGGAGTCGGCGTGATGGGTATTCAGCCCGGAACCCGCATCCTCATAGTCATCATTGTAGCCCACACAGAGACCCGAAGGCGCAAGGATCATCACTGTCGAATCAAGTGGAGAATCCAATCTGCGTGCCTTCACCTCAGCCACGACGGTTGCGCCGCGTTTTGCCTCAAACCGGTACAAATCCCTGTCAGAAGGGGTATCGATACAGCCATTCATAATTATCGGCAGTCGCAGCAGCTGCGCATCATCGCCGGAGTTGTTCGGCTCAGTTTCAAAGGCGTCCGGCAGCGAGTCCAAGGCAAAAGGGAAAACATTGGAAAACACTTTGTTTTTACCGACACTCACGAGCTCGACAATATCCGCACCATTCGCATGGGTGGATGGAATAACATGATTCTGAATCAGATTAACGCCCTGAATCTCCACTCTGGCTGGCTGTCCGATCTGTCCGCCCAGGGGAAAGCGGCTGGTCACGAAGGGCAGGGGGCCGATCCGCATACGATAGACAAAATCCTCGCGTCCGCGATAGATCGAGTCGTAGATAGAGAGCAGGTAATCACCGTTTTTTCTAATCCTGTAGATAAGCACCGGATCGGGTTTAAACATATAATCATCGTTATAAGCCACCGCTGCTCCCGAGCTGTCGCAAAGCTTGACTACCGGCTGGAACCAACCCGGCACGGCGTCAGCCAGGTAGGGCACCAGCACGCGGGCTTTGACATCAACCACCAGTTCCTGACCGGCGTAGCATTTCACCAGATAGCGGTCAACTGTACCCGGCGCGATCTGTCCGTTCACAACACACGGCTGCCTGATGCGCACCACCGGATCATCGGTTTCACTGAGTTCACCGGATTCACCCATGTTCATCTCGTCCGTGCTGACTTTTTCGCCCATCATGGTCGGGGAACTCATCATTTCGGAATCAGCTTTTTTTTCGGTTCCGCGATCTCGCGGCAGTTGCCGTTTACGCAGTGCCTGCTCCTCCTTGCCGAGGATCGGTTTAGGGCAGGTGGGAAGCGGAGGGGCGGTATACTCAGGCAGCTGGTCAACAAAGAAAGACATCGGATTGGTCAAACCGCGTCCGGCCACAAGGCGTATATCGCGCTCACCGCAGGCGGCATCAGGCGCAATGGTCACATCACAGATCAGAATATTGGCGATCGAATCACAAGCCGGCTGCTGGACATAACCGTTGATGATCCGTGTGAGTTTGTCGAGCACCCGATTCTGTTCGGCACTGCGATCTTGCTCTGCAACAAACAGAATCTCCTGCCGCTGCTCTCGCAGCAGACGATAGACCTGCGGATTGATTTTACGGTTATACTCAACTATTTCGGCTGTTAGACCCTCGCCGGAGAAATCCACCTGGGTCGTTCCCTCAATAAACTGACCTCCTATCGTCACGCGAAACGTTGTACCGCGCCTGCCGCCAGCCGGATAGGCGAATCCTATGTAGGGATCAGCCGCATAAGCCGTGTCGACCGTTATTATCAGCAATAGCACCGAGAATATTCTGTTCATAAAAACTTCCGCAACCGCAAAGTAAACTTCATCTCAAAGACGAGTGCACCCCAACAGGGAGAACCTCTTCACATCACATAATCTCTTCCAGCAGTCCAGCCGATTTGACTTCACTCACCGGCGGCAGCACATGTGCTTCGAGCCCCATTGGATGCGGCAGCCTGGCATACATGTCGATACCGGCCATCGTGTAAATACTTCCCAGCAAATCCACCGGATAGACCGGACGTTCCGCCGGCTCTTCACCTTTCTCTGTGGATTTACCCACCACCGTTCCGCCTTTAAAGCCCCCGCCCGCAATCAGCACGGAATTACACTTGCCGTAGTGATTGCGACCGCCATTCCAAGGCGGCTGCCAGTCAACTTTGGGAGAACGTCCGAACTCACCGCAGCACCAGACGATCGTACTTTCCAGCAGACCTCTCTCATCCATATCCTGCAGCAGACGTGCCAGTCCTTGATCAAGCTGGGGACACTGCTTGTTCATCGTCGCAAAGTGGTTTGAGTGCGTGTCCCAGCCGCCCGGATAATTTATAGTGACATAAGGCACTCCGGCTTCAACCAGACGGCGTGCCACCAGGCACTCCTGTCCGAAGGTGTGGCGTCCATACTCATCGCGCAGCTTTTTATCTTCAAGATTGAGGTCAAACACATCCTTGCCCTCTCCGAGGATCAGATTATAGGCACTCTCCGTACCGGATCGCGACTCCCGGAGCACTTGTAATTCAGGTGCGCATTTACCGAGTGTATTGAGATTGTTGAGCAATCTTCGCCGTCCGATCTGCCGCTCATCAGAGATACCGCGTGCCACCACCCCCTCAACTTCAAAGCGTTGACCGTTCGGATCACCACCGGTTGCGAAGGGCTTATATTTGTTGCCGAGGAATCCTGATTCCGAGAAACGCCCCTGCGGATTGGTGAGAACGACATAGGGAGGGATCAATCCCTTGTAACCCTCGTTGTAACCTTTCATCAAGGCAAAAACCGCGCCGACACAAGGATAGGCCAGGCGTCCGCCGGGAGGATGGCCGGTCTGCATCAGATAGGCTGCTGTTTCATGACCGTTAATGCCGTGCGTCATACTTCGGATAAGGGTAAACTTGTCCATCTGCTGAGCCAGCCGGGGAAAAAGCGAACTGAGCTGAATTCCCTCGACATTTGTGTCAATGACCTTATTGAACTGTCCGGTCCAGTCATAACCGGCATCCGGTTTAGGATCCCAGGTATCGGTGTGGGACATGCCGCCCCACAGAAAAACCTGAATCACTGATTTGGCCTTGGCCGCTTTTTTGGCAGCGACG
This sequence comes from Kiritimatiellia bacterium, assembly GCA_018399555.1. GTDB lineage: Bacteria > Verrucomicrobiota > Kiritimatiellia > RFP12 > UBA1067 > M55B167. The sequence continues at coordinate 4,753 of JAGYOL010000036.1, forward strand.
GCTCCGGCTCCCATCGGGATTGTCCCGAGCATGACGCCGGCAGCGGTCATCGCCGTACCGGACATCATCTCTCTGCGCGTAATAGCGCCGTTTTTTACTCGTGCTTTCGTATGCATGCAGCACCTCCCCTGGATCCGCTGATTACTCTACGTCGAGCAACCGGACTCCGTTTTGCAAATTAAGTTGAGCTATTCGGTGCTCAGTGTTTATAAACAAACTCATCGCTGTTAACCAGAGCCCAGGCGACATCAATGCCGGCATTTCTGTCGCTGAGTTTACTCTCCGCGATATAGCTGTTGATCCAGGCGCACTCTTCGGTAGTGGGATAGCGGGCCAGGATTGTCAGGTAAAGCTCTTCTATCATCAGCTGTCGTTTCAGTTTGCCATTGATAATCCGCGAGAGATTTTCACCGCGTTCAATCTTGTTTCTTATGTGTGATGAGTTCAGCAGATGGCGTTTCTGGGTGTCGCTGATTTTATTCACCCGTTCATTGTCCATTCCGGTCGCGCGAGCCGGTTTGCCGAACATCTCGAGAAATGAACTGGTAATGGAACCATCCGGCAATGCCACCGCCGGCTTGTTAGCCGGAACAAAGGTGAACGGCTCAGGTATGGCACTGGTGTACAACTCGGTTGATCCGGTCACTTTATTAATCGCGTCAATCAGCACCTCGGCATCCAGTCGGCGCAGCGGATAAAAGGCAAAAAGCGTGGCCATCCGCATTTCTTCATCACCGTCATAAATCGAGGTCAGATGATAGCAGCGTGAGGTCAGAATGAGACGCAGTATCTTTTTCATGTCGTAACCGCTGCTGATAAACTCCTGACGTAGATATTTGAGCAATGTCATATTGGATGGTTTGTTATCACTGCGGATATCATCAACCTCATCAATTATTCCGCGTCCCATCAACCAGCTCCAGGCACGATTGACGTAGATTGTCGCGAACCAGGGATTTTTGTCGCTGATCAACCAGTTGGCAAAGAGTTCGCGCGGATCGGTATCATGCGGCAGCGTTACCTTCCGTCCGTCAGGGAAGACAGCCTCTCTCTTTCGCCGATACTCCTCCATCTGTGCGGGGGCGTTGGTCAAAGTGTTGAATGGCTTATTCGGATCCCAGAAAACCACTTCCTCTTTCCACTCGCGGGTTGGTTTATAACCGACTTCGTCAAAGAAAGCCGCCATGCCCTCAAGTTTTTCCGCATCCCAGTAAGATGTGCGACATCCCATGAAGGTCAAGGCAACCGCAGAGGCGATGCCATCCGGGGTATGCGACTGCATTGCACGGTAGAAATTCACCGGACCAACCCGGAAGTTGCTGCCGTTGGACACCAGCATCTCACGCACAAATCTGTCGTAGCGCTTATTATCGCGCAATGATGTGCGTATCCAGTAATGGTAAGCCTGCGCGGCGTTAGGCCACAGATTGACCGGAAACTCCGCCTTGACTCGCAGGATATCCGACCAGCGCATTGCGAAATAGTCGGCGTAGCCATCAGACTGCAACAACCGGTCAATAAGTTTGATGCGCTTGTTGAAAGATTTATCGGCAATGAAACGCCGTGCTTCCTCGGCTGTCGGCACAGTTCCGGTGATGTCAAGACAGGCGCGACGCAGAAACACATGGTCGGTGCAATAACGTGGAGTATGGCCGGTCTTCTTAAACTCCCTGAAAACAATCTTGTCGATCCGCGTTTCGGGAACAGGCGCCCATAAAGCATCAAAAACATCCCGGACGGAATCGCCCCTCAGCCCCAGTGTCAAAAAGCAAACCAAAAAAGCAGGAAGCAATCTTGTGACTCCCCCGGACATTTTTATACCCCTTCTTGTTTACCACGCTCAAAACAGCTTCTGCAGCGAACGCTACCGAGCAATCCCGCTTCGCTGGATTCTGCCCTCCGGCGAAGGGATGTTTATTATAACAAAAACGCACAGAGCGGTCAAAACAGTTCTGGTGTTTCAAAACTTCCACTGCTGGAAGATCTGAGCAACAGAAAGGGCGACATCTATCCGGCTGAGTTAAGCGTTTGGTCGCTGTTACTCAGCCAATCTCACTCAGGAACGGTCAAAGGTGCCAGCCACAATACCCTCAGCGTTATAAACTCGTACCCTGTTATCGATGCCGGTATGCGAGATATACAGCAGCTGACCCTCGGCATCGTACGCACTGACGCCATAACGTGATTTACGCAGAGTGAATGTTCCTTTATCACTTTCAATCAGAATTGACCCATCGTCGTTTCTGGTCATTTTGAGATTATCATCACCCTCGGTCACGGACGCAATCGGATTTTCTCCACCCCAGAACTCGATGCTGTTGAAGATAATGGCGTCGCCCAGAGTGCAAATCGAATAAACCGGCAGAATCACACAGGCCAGGAACACAATTTCATCCACCCAGGGATCAGGCTGCGAAGTGTGCCAGGCATGCAGTTTTTTTGTCAGTTTAAAAGGACCTGTACAACCCATAGTTCCCATCAGCACGGTCAAAGCCAACATCATACAGATTGATTTTTTCATAATATTAATCTCCTTTTTTCTTTATATCAGGAAGAGGCATCCTCCTGACTTTCCAATAATTCTAATCGATAACTGCTCAAAACACAATCCTAAAAAATTTATTCTTACAGGAAACGCTTTAATCTCCTGGGTTACAGGGACTGAGTTACGCTGACTGTGCCCCGTTCAGCTCAGCGTTTTAACTCGACCTTGACAACCGAGACGATCGGATCAGGTGCTTTGTCCGGCAAACTCACCGTCACCCCCTTCGCCGCAGGCTCTATTTTGAGTGCATCATTCCTGGCCACGAGCAAAAAGACGCGCTTAATTTCCTCATTGCGGACAGGCAGCGTGAGTCTGCTGTCAGCCGGCCAATCGAATATGTGGGCATAAAGCGCCTCGGGCTTAGAGGTATAGCGCCCCCAGTCCGGCTTTTCAAAGGGGCTCGCCGTTGTAGCGTAGATACTTTCGCCGTTGATCTGCATCCAGCGTCCGATACATTGCAGAGCCCTGACACTCTCTTCCGGCACGGATCCGTCGCCGCGCGGGCCTATATTCAACAAATAGTTACCGCCTTTCGAGACAATATCAATAAGATTACGCAGCAGAGTTTCGTTCGACTTCCACGCATGGTCATGCTCGCTGTAGCCCCAGGTGGTATTCATGGTCATACAAACCTCCCAATCCACTCCGGGCAATCCGGTTGCCGGAATGTGCTGTTCCGGGGTGGTGAAATCACCCTGCTCGGGCTTCCATGCCTTCAAGCGTTCCGTATCAGAGGACTCTTTGGGATTCGTAATGTGATAGAGGCGGTTATTGCTGATGATATCTGGGTTGTGGTTGCGCACCATCGCCATCAAATCATCTGCCCGCCAGAAGGCACCTTCCGCACCTTTTTTGGAGAAATCCCACCAGATGACATCGATAGCCCCGTAGTTGGAGATCAGCTCAGCGGCCTGATGGTGCAGATAATCAAGGTAGATCGCATGGTCACGCGAACCATTGGGAGAGGGCTTTCCTTTTAAGGGATGCGGAAGAGCACCGGCAGAGTCGTAATCATATTGCGGATGATGCCAGTCGATCACCGAGTGATAAAATCCGACTCGTAATCCTTGAGAACGACAGGCATCGGTTAATTCACGGCAGAAGTCACGACCGACCCAGTCATGCGAGTCATAGGTTGTAACTTCTGAATCAAACAGACTAAAGCCGTCATGATGTTTGGAGGTGAAAACCACATAGCGGCAACCGGCCTCGCGGGCCAGACGCGCCCACTGTTCGGTGCAGTCATCGGAGGGACGGAATCTGCCGAACGCTTCACGGGCATACTCCCAGGTATCGGCCCTGACCCGCTGCTGAATCCATTCCATGCCGCCGCTCTCGGCGACCTTCCCGCCCTTCCAAGTACCGGCCAACGCGGAGTAGAGCCCCCAATGGATAAACATGCCGAACCGCGCCTCGCGCCACCATTGCATGCGCGCCTCACGTTCCTGCGCCGATTCCGCCAGGCTCAAGCCAGGCAGCAAACACATTATGACACTCAGTACAATCAGTTTTCTCATCATCTTGTTCACCTCTCTTTTACAGACGGTTTGTTGCAGTCTCAAAATCAGAGACCGGCCACCTGGTCAATCACATCTTTCAATTCATTCATTGTATAGGGCTTGGCGAGTTTAGCGACGAATCCATAATCTCTGAAGTTGGCCAGCACCGGGTCAGAGGCATAGCCGCTGGCCACTATCACACGTGCTGACGGATCCAACTGCAGCACCTTGCCGACACTTTTTTCGCCGCCTTTGCCGCCGCGGACTGTAAGATCCATAATCACAATATCATAAGGTTCTCCTTCCCGCATCGCTGATTTATATTTTTCTATCGCTTCGTCTCCATCTCCTGCGGTGGTGATCGTGTGTCCCATGTGATCAATCATCGCCACAGCGACCCTGCGGACGATTGCTTCGTCATCCATAAGCAGAATTCTGAGCTCATGTTTGCGGGTGCTCCCGCTGCCAGTCGCAGGTTTGCGTCGCACAGCGCAGGTTTTGTCCGGCAGTGCCGGAAGCATAATTGCAAAGGCGGCTCCGCCACCTGGTGCGGAGCGTACCTCCACCACTCCTTTGTGCTGCGCTATAATGCTCTGCACAACTGCCAGTCCCAGACCGTGACCTCCCTGCCGGGTTGTGAAATAGGGATCAAATATGCGATCTGCTATGGCTGCCGGAATTCCGCCGCCTTCATCGATGATCTCAATGCGGACCATATCCCGCGACTGGTCAGGTCCGTTGCCGTACGGGCTGCGCCGCTGATTGCGGGCTCTGATTTCCAGCGTACCCCCATTCGGCATCGCCTGCCGGGCATTGACCACCAGATTGGCGATCACCTGACCGATTTGAACTTTGTCGGCTTCAATCAGCCAAAGATCATCCGGCAGATCAAACACAGCGTTAATCCTGCTTCCATGCAGATTGAAGTCCACGGTTTCTCTGATCAGCTCAGCGGTATCAACTGCGTCAAGTAATGGCGCACCCCCTCTGGCAAAGGTCAGGAGCCGAGCGGTCAAACCACGTGCACTCTCAATTGTAGCAGCCGCCTGATCAAGATAGGGAACGGCTACCTCGGAATTCGCATCCAAGCTCATTCTAGCCAGTTCCAGACTGCCGAAAACACCGGTCAGCAGGTTGTTGAAGTCATGCGCGATCCCGCCGGCAACCGTCCCCAGTTCCTCAAGTTTCTGCATCCGATTGACCTCATTGGCAGCGCGTCTGCGTCCTTCCTCCGAAGCGACGGCCGAGGCGATGATGCCGATAATCCGCAGATCATCCGAGCTCGGTTCGATATCATCTTTGGAAAAGAGGCAGAGTAATCCCATAATTTCGCCGGCGCACACTGCCGGATAACCCAGATAGGTTCTTAATCCGTACTTCTCAATCGCACGATTACTTTGCGCGTAACGGGATCGCGGCAGATCACGCACTACGAACGGTTCGGCTGTGCCGCGTTTAATCAAATCGTGGCAGATATAACCGTCAAGAGCATTCAAAACCGTAATTTCTTCGGGGGCCTGCCAGTTCCCCAGCGAACATAACATGCCATTCTGAAGCCGGTTATAGAGTGCACAGTCAGCCCCCAGCAGACGTCCGCAGAGTCCGGTCAAGGCGTTGACATTCTCGTTATAATCAGCACCCAGCCCCACCATGCAGGCGTTGATCTCGGCCAAACGTCTCTCCGCGACTTTGCGTGCGGTTATGTCGATTGTGCGTCCCTGAAACCCGGAGATGGCACCGTTATCACCAACCAGAGGTCTGATCCAGACTTCACATTCAATCAAGCGTCCGTCCTTGTGTTGATATCTCACCTCCAGAGTTTGCGACTCGCTGGTCTGCATGTGTGCCACACTCTGCCGGATAGTCTCGACACACTCGGGATCAACCCGCTCATCCAACGGCAGGGATAGATACTCCTCTACGGTGTAACCCAGCATCTCCCGTACAGCGGGATTGATGTAGGTCAGGGTGAAATCCTCAGCATCTCCCCGACAGGTCCAGATGAGATCAACGGTATTTTCAGCCAGCAGACGATATTGTCGCTCGGTGATTTTCGAACGAATCAGCCAGTAAGCGGTGCTCAGAAAAGCCAGCAGCAGGAGCGTAAAGCCACCAATGATATTCCAGATCATTGCTTTGTTCTGCTGGTAGAAAGAGAGCGGACGGTTGATGATCAAAGCACTGGGCGGCAGTTTTGAAATATCCAGACCGAAACGTTTCATAGCTGTAAAATCAAAGATGACCCGGCTTTTGCTGCTCATATCCACAGGCGGCACTCTACCGCTGTCGAGAACTTCCAGACAGATTGCGGCGGCGGTTCGCCCCTGCTCTTTGGAGCTTTGCATATAACCACCCACAACGCCGGTGCCCAGATATTGATCCTCCATGGCATAGACCGGTGCGCGACTGATACGCGTAATCATCTGCGCGCTCTCATCATGTGAATAATAAACACCGTCGGCATCGCGGTTGAAATTGCACAGCAGAATCGCGTTATCCCCATTCAGTTCCTTGACCCGCTGCTTGAGGGTAGCGGTGTCCAGCGCATGCAGCCAGACGGTATTGAAATCATACTCCATGCCATCGAGGGCAGCGCGCGTGTCATCACGCTTGGCCAGCGAGGTCGGCGTTTTATCCGAGATAATCACGAGCGAACGCAATCCGGGCTGCAGCTTCAGGATCAGGGCGATGGTGGCCGCCGGCTCCACCACTTGCACCACACCGGTCAATCGGCCTCCGAACTCTTTTAAATATTCAACCTTGTAGTTGTTAATTCCGCAGAATACGACCGGTACATCGGCAAACATTTTTTCACGAAAGTCTGACATAAAGGTGAGCGCATTATCATCGGTCACGATGATGGCATCAAAGACGGAGTTGCCGTATTTACGCGCCAAAAAGGTGGCGAACTGCTCCGCAATTCTCTCCAGCGGTATCCGCTTGGAATCGAGGTATTCTATATCCAGCTCAACATCCCCGCGCTGCTCAAATCCCTGTTTGATGCCCAGATTCTGACCATCGGTCCACCTCAGCCCTTCATGGTAGGAGTGCAGCACCAATACCTTTTTGCGTCTCTGCGTCAGCCGTTTTCCCTCATCGGCACTGCCCAGAGGTGCGAGTACACACAGAGAGAAGAAAATCAGCAGAAATCCACGCAGCATGTTGAACCTTTCGCCGACCATATTTACAGATACCCCTATAAACATAAATACCAATACAAGCTATGCAGATATTACTTGTTCAAAGGCTGCTCGTCAATACAAATGGGGGCGAATTCTAAATTTTGAACCTGCTGAAATTTACATAGCGGCTGCGAGGGCTCGTGCGAAATCACTGCATGAAACGAGTTTCGCTCCCTCCATCAGACGTGCGAAATCGTAGGTCACTACCTTGCTGCCGATAACATCATCCATGGCGCGGATCAGCTTATCGGCCGCCTCACTCCAGCCCAAATAACGCAGCATCATTTCGCCTGAAAGTATCAGTGAACCGGGATTGACCTTGTCCTGGCCGGCATATTTGGGAGCAGTTCCGTGGGTCGCTTCAAAGACCGCCGTGCCGGTGGTGTAGTTGATGTTGCCGCCCGGCGCTATGCCGATACCGCCCACGCAGGCGGCCAGCGCGTCGGATACATAATCGCCATTCAGATTGAGCGTTGCGATCACATCATACTCAGCCGGACGTGTCAGAATCTGCTGCAGAAAAGCGTCTGCGATACAGTCTTTCACAATAATCTCCCGCCCCGTTTGCGGATTTATGAAGGCACACCACGGCCCGCCGTCGATCACTTTGGCGCCGAATTCCTCTCGCGCCACTTCATAGCCCCAATCACGGAAAGCTCCTTCAGTAAATTTCATGATATTGCCCTTGTGAACCAGACAGACGCTCTTGCGATCATTTTCAACGGCATAATTCAAGGCGGCCCGCACCAGGCGTTTTGTGCCTTCGGAGGAAACCGGTTTGATACCGATGGAGGAGCTCTCGGGAAAACGGATTTTACTGACGCCCATCTCATGCCGCAGAAACGCGATAACCTTGTCAGCCCCTTCGCTCCCGGCCATCCACTCAATACCGGCATAGATATCCTCTGTGTTTTCACGGAAGATCACCATATCGGTCAGCTCGGGCTTCTTGACCGGAGAGGGCACACCGTTGAACCAGCGCACCGGACGCAGACATACATATAGATCAAGTTTCTGACGCAGTGTCACATTCAACGAACGAATGCCGCCTCCGACCGGTGTGGTAAGAGGTCCTTTGATCGAAACCAGATACTCAGCGCACGCCTGCAGAGTTTCATCGGGCAGCCAGACATTCTCGCCATAAACCGCATTGGCCTTTTCACCGGCAAAAACCTCCATCCAGGCAATCTTACGGTCATTGCCATAGGCGGACTCCACTGCGGCATTCCAGGCGATCATCGCCGCCCTTGTGATGTCGGAGCCTATTCCGTCACCCTCGATAAAGGGAATGATCGGCTGGTCAGGCACATCAAGCGTACCCTCGACACTCATTGTAATCTTATCACCAAAATCCGGAATTTTTATCTTGTCATAGGCCATTTTCAGAATCTCCATTATCACTCAAGGTGTAAAACTGGAAATATACCCTAACCTGGAGTTGATTGCAAACTCTCTTAGCAACCCTGGCAATTTATCGGCGCAAACCCGCTCAATCACGGGCGTAGGCACCGCAGGAGTGACGTATAACCATCGCGGCACTGAGTGAAACCGTGGCAAAAGGCAGCGCGGGATTGGAGATGCGGTTCTGCATCACCTGCCAGGCGGCATGCGCAATATCATGGCAGGGTTGATGCATGGTTGTCAGTGGCACACGCAGCAAAGTCGCATATTTAACATCGTCGAAACCGACAATACGAACATCTTTCGGCACCCCGCACCCCAGATTTTCAAGAGTGTGCATCAGTACACCGGCCTTGAAGTCGTTGGCGCAGACAAAGGCGTCCGGATGGTTTCTGAGCAGACCGGCGATGCTTTTCTCATCGCCCGGATCGGTGGCCGGACAAGAACCCTGCTCAACCGGAATGTCATATTGCAGCAGTGCCTCACGGAAGCCGGCATAACGTGCGGCAACGGTGGGAGCGTTATTGGTGTTGGCGACAAAATGCACTCTGCGACAACCCATTTTCAGCAGATGTTCGGTCAGTGTATAACCGGCGGCAAAATTGTCGATGCCCACCAGATCAAAATCGCTACGCTGCGGAAAGGGCACAACATCGCAATCCAGCAGTACCACCGGAATGCCAGCCACCCGCAATCGTCCGGCGATCATGCGATTGATGCGTGCCTGGCCGTTCTGCCAGCCGAAAGGAGCAAAGAAAGCTCCTTTCACATTGCTTTCGATCAGTTCCCGACAGAAATCCTCCGCCTGCTCGACGGTTGTGCCCTCGGAGCCGTGCGTCGCGGGCGAGCTACTCCAGACCACGCTATAATTATTGCCGCGCGCCAGACGCACCAGCTTGCCGCAGATCACATCAAAGATTTCAGTAACACCCATGCCCGGCACAAGCAGACCGATAAAGTCGCCGGTTTTCGAGTCGCTGGTCAGGATCGAGCGTGCATAGGTGCCGGAACCGGCCCGGCGTTCCACCAGCCCGGCAGCCTGCAGATCGTGCAGGGCGCGGGCGGCGGTGGGGCGCGAGACAGCATACCTCCTGACCAACTGCGCCTCACTGGGCAATCGTCCTTTATCAGCAAACTTCCCCTCGATGATCTGTTGCTTTAAATCATCGAAAATCTGGCTGTGTTTACTGCGTTTACTCATATAATTTCCTGTTAACGAAACTTACTGTACACTACCCGGGTGCGTTGGCCAACACGAATCAGTCTGACATGATGATCAATCCCGGTCAAATCCATTATTTCTGATCTTACGGTCTTTTGCATTGACCCTGTTCTTTTTACCCGGAAAATCAGGGTGCATGCCCTGCATGCGCGATGTCTGCGGTCGAATCGGCCCCCAGTTCACAGCGTACGGATGATCTTCGCATAGTCGCTCGATGGCTTTCCAGTTATCACGCACTGCTTCAGCGATCCTTTCGTCCGGCTGCCTGCTGTATTGTGCCATCAATTCAATGTTACAAACAGCCAGCCGGGTATAATCAAGTCCGGCACGGACAAACTCCAGCCGACGGCGATAAGTCTCAGCCTGACTCGCGACTCGCTTCCGTGCGCTGTTCAACAGTTTCTCACCCTTAGTCAGTAATGAATCGGTGTATAGCTTTGTCATTTCAAATAAGCCTGCGCTGTAACCATGTGTCTGTACAAAATCTCTGCGCGCCTCTTCGAAAAGCAAAAAATAAGCACGCACATCATCTGCTGCCAAACCAAAACCACGGCAATAGAAATCATCGAGAATCAACTCGATATCTTTGTCGGGATCCCAGGTTAATTGAGCCATAACGTAGTATTGCGGACCCTGAGTGGACCAGTGCTCCCAAACACTGTCGATATATATACCTATACAGCGATTCTCCGCCACAAATTTAAAATCTTTACCTGTCTGTTGAATGGAAAGATCCGGCAATCCCTGCTGCCATCCGCATGGGCTACCCGTATTTGGACGCCACATTACCTGCGGCGCGATCCTTGCCCAACCGGCAAATTGTTCACGATGGGTGGTGCCTGACGGCGAACCGCGATCTTTCAAATCTGAACGTCCGAAGAAATTGGCAACACATGCAATAATTACATTTTCGTCCGGCACTGCTTTCAACGGAACCGGACGGGAATGGCCATACGAAAGCATACTTACGTAATAATCTCTTTCAGGATAACTCTCTTTCAATCGACGTGCCAGATGGTTGGCAAAGGTCACATGACGGTCGGAGAGCGCCACATGCTCCCTGCTTACCCCTTTCCAATTAAAATTTCGTTTTTCAGCATCGGGGTGATCCCAGGCGTTGCAATGTCTGCAAATACAATGTCCGCTAAGCCAACTGTCATTGGGTGATCCGTTGAAAACACTCTGCATCGGGTTACTCTCCAACTGGGCGGCCACATCACATAGCCATTGTTCCCAAACCGCCGGATTGGATTGACAAAGCTTGGCATTTTCCGGACGCGGAAACCCGCTGCGTGTTCCATCAGGCTGTAAAGCGAATAAATCCGGTTTACTTTCATGAAGGCGTTCCCACCACTCGTTAAAAGCATGTCCTCCTGGCTGATGCAGTGAATCAAGTTGAAGTCGCTGACGGCGCGTCCACTGATGCGCACTTCCGTAACCCCGGTTGCCGAGGGATGAGAACCTGAAAACCCCGCCTCTGGCCCGTATTACCGGATGATAGCGAAACACAAAGGGTTCCACGACCAGACGTTCCCTCCTTATGACGTCCTCACCAAGCTCTCCTGGCCATAGCCAGCGTACTCCCAGATGATCTTGGATAAAGGTGTAAACGGCATTGACCGTGCCATACTCCTGCTGCACACCTTCAACCAGTTTATCCCGAACTTTAATTTTTAAATGTTTTTCATTCCAGCGGTCGCGACCGGCAATCACCAGATGTTTCTGATCAGCCGCAATCAGTATTTCCTCCGGATGGAGAAACTCAAAATCAATTGCGGGAAAAAGCCTTTTCAGTACCGGTTGATAACCGATCCAGATGGCATGATCCGGCACGGGCGTCGGTTCACCCTCGATAATGCGCGGTCTGACACCGCATATTTTTTCAATATACGTTGCCAACTCTTCAACCGCATAACGCGTCAAAAGCGGCGCTCCCTCAAACACAACAAGCGGCACACTGCCGACATCTTTATCCGCAATAAAAAACTCTGCTGCCCTGACCGATATACAAAGCAGTGACAGGAGTATCCAAAAAAATATAGGAACTGTTTGTTTCACAATAACTACTGATCCATCGCACCTCGGGGTCAGACCTTAGATTAGTATTTTACGCCATCTCGGCTTTGTCCTTGAAGCAATTCCAGTTTTCCAGCGATCTTTTCAAGTTGCCCCTTTAGTTCGTCATCATCCTCAACCGTTTTCCGCAGTTTGCGAAGCTGACAGCTGACAGCGACGCCACTTTTAAGATTCAACACCTCTGCGACTTCGCGCTGCGTTATGCCGGCAAACTTACAGAGCATCTTCGCTGTCACCGGCCTGACAGAGCTGCCCCGCTGTCGAGTATAGACGACATCCTCTTTCACATCAAAAACTTCACATACGGCCGTTATGACGGCTTCTACAGGTAGCGGGTCTATCTGATTTCTGAAGGACACATCTTCGACAACATCCCGTCCCTCGATAATCTTTTTGTATAGACTCCTTATGCGTGAATCAAACCCGGGAGATCCAATTGTATATTGAGAGGCATCCTTCAGCTGCTTGAACTCATCATCCGTTTTGGCTATACCTGACTCGACAAACTTCCTGTACTTCCCTGATGCGATTTTCCTTCCCCGCGCATCTACCAATGCAAGCACTGGATCGTATTCGACGAAATTAAACGCCTTTGTCTCTTCAACATACCCCTGATAGCTACTCCACTTATAGCTGTTCAGACGCGCCACACGCTCCTTAAGCGGCAGTTTCTCGACTGTAGAAATATATACTGGATTAAGATGAACATAGCGGGTCAGAGCAAGCAGGTATGAATCACCCTCAACCAGCTTCGAGCCGAAACGCCCCTGAAAGAGATGACCGGAGCTTTCATGCCGGAGATTATAGTAAACCGTGTAGCCGGTGGTCAGGCTCTGCATGAACCGGCTGACATTGCCTTCCGGTGTCTCACAGACCAGGTGAATATGGTTTTTCATGAGACAGAACATATATAGCCTTACGTTATATGTATCAAGGCTCTCTGCCAGTCGCATAAGAAACCTCTCGCGGTCATGGTCATCAGAAAATATCGGCAACTTTGCATTGCCGCGATGAGTAATGTGGTAAATCGCCCCGGGATATTCAACTCGCAGTTTTCTGGCCATGTCTATACGCTAACATAGCACAAAATCTCGCGTCAACCACAAAATACTAAACTAAGGTCTGACCCCGTCAGTCCGAAAAGCTGCTCAGCGGAATCATGGCCAGCTCAATGCTGTTGTTGTTCCAGAGCTGGCGTCCTTCGCCGACGCGGCCGACACCCCCGCCGCTGTTGGAATAGCCCACATAAAGCCTACCGTCATGTTCGACGGCGTAGGGATAGGCCAGCGAGGTGCGTTCATGCGATTCGCCGGGACCTTCGGGCAACAGAGAGTGGCGAATGACATACAGTCTGGAGAAGGTCGCCTCGCCAGGCCGCGAAAGCGCGATCGTCAGCGGCGTGCGCCGGTTTCCGCCGTCGGCGGAACTGGAACTGATCAGGTAGTTCTGTCCGGTGCTGAGCGTGCCGGTATAGGGCTTACTTGCCGCCATCGGCAGGTTGCTCGGACGCGACTGCGTCCAGGTGCGACCGTAATCATCGCTCTCCGCAACCAGAGCGACGGCCTGTGATTTGGCATGATAGCGAGCAATATTCAGAATGCGCCTGCCCTGCACAATCACTGACGACTCGCCCCACATAGCACCGGGCGCTTTTGGAATGACAACCAGCTCCCACTTCAGCAAATCATCGCTGCGGCTGATCGCCACCGCCGCCGGATTGCCACCACCTGGTCGGGCGCCGGACATAATCCAGTTGCCGTCCTCCATCCTGAGCGGCTCCTGCAGCGGCCAGAATCCATCCAACATTTTACCCTTGAACTGCCAGGTGCCATTCTGCTCATTCAGAAGGTAGGCACGGGTATGCAGACCATCGGTGAGATGCTTGCCAAAAACGCCGTGAAAG
>JAGYOL010000037.1 GCA_018399555.1 Kiritimatiellia bacterium
ATTGATGCATAGGTTATGCTAACTTACGGCACTCTATTGAGCCAGCTTAGCTCAGCTGGTAGAGCGCGTGATTTGTAATCTCGAGGTCATCGGTTCGATCCCGATAGCTGGCTCCATCTCTCTCTGACCATATTCCTGTTCTCATCCGGCTTCACAGATTTTACGGTTGCAGGTCGACTTGTTTAAAGAGTATGATTACAAATCAATTCAAGGAGGTATGAATGAGGAAATTTTTAATACCGCTGGCCGCGTTTGTGGTTGCACTGCCAGCTGTGCGTGCTGAAGAGGACGGCGTGAAGAGTAAGGCTATGCTGCTGGATGGTGTGGCGGCTTATGTAAACAGTGAGATGATAACGATCGCCGAGGTGATGATGGAGGTGCGGCGCAGTCCGTGGGCCGCCAATGCCTCCGATGTGCAGCGCGAGAGAAGGCTGCGCGAGATGTATAATGCCACTTTGAATGCGCTGATCGACCGCAAGCTGATTCTGGGCTATGTGGAAAAATCAAAGATGACACTGCAGGGCTGGGCAGTTGACAACCGGGTTCGCGAGATTGTGGCGGAAAATTTCGGCGGCGATCAGACCAAGCTGCATCAGCTGCTGGCCGACCGTAAAATCACCTTTGAAGAGTGGAAGAAGAATCTCGAGGAGGATTTGCTGGTCAGTGCCGCCCGTTATCAGAATGTTGAAAGCCGCATCAAACCGACTCCGGCGGAGATACGTGCCGAGTATGATGCCAATAAAGGGCGTTATCAGACGGAAAAGGCCGTGGCGGTGAGCATGATTATACTAGATCCGCCGGGTGATGAGAGCGGCAAGTCGGTTAAGGAGCGGGCCCGCGAGATTGAGGATAAACTGAATGACGGTGCCAAGTTTGCTGATCTGGCCCGGGTTTACTCGAGTGATACCAAAGCGGCGCAGGGAGGTTCCTGGGGCAAGGTCAACCCGGAGGATGTTTTCAGGAAAGAGATTGTCAATATGCTCACACGGCTCAAGCCCGGCGAGGTCTCGCCGCTGATCGTTCTGGATGATTTCGGGTATATCGTGCGCAAGGATGAGCAGCAGGATGGACGCGCCCTGACCTTCGAGGAGGCCGCACCGCTGGTGGAGAGTCACCTCAAAATGAAAAAAGCCGAAGAGCTTTACAAAGCCTGGATGCAGCGGTTGCGCGATGAGGCCTACGTCAAGATATTTGAACTGCCCGGCATGTGAGCCGATTGACGGACGGATATGCGCTGATGAATCTAACCTCGCCAACCCAGGTTAAAAGCTGGTGTATTGAAAACGGGTTTCATCCCAACCGCACTCTGGGTCAGAATTTCCTGATCGACCGCAATGCGCTGAATGCGATTGTCGACGGAGCTGGCGTCCGCTCCGGAATGAAGGTGCTGGAGATAGGTCCGGGATTGGGTGTGCTGACCGAGGCCATGCTCTCACGCGGAGCCGCGGTGACCGCCGTCGAGAAGGACCGCCGGCTGGCGGAGAGACTCTTCGATGCGCTGGGTACACCCGTCGGGCTGGATGTAGTTGAGTCTGATGCGTTGAAACTCGATTGGGATGAATTTCTGGGACGGGGTTTTGATCTGTGTGTTTCCAATCTGCCCTACTCTGTGGGCATGCGTATTTTGCTGGATATTGCGCTGCATCCCGCCGCACCTGCTGCCTCCACGGTGCTGGTGCAGCGTGAGGTGGCAGAACGTCTGGCTGCGGCTCCGGGTGGGGCGGAGAGAGGGCAGGCAGGGGTTTGGCTGCAACTCGACAACGAGGTCCGGATTCTGCGTCAGGTCAGCGCGGCATGCTTCTGGCCGCGTCCGGAGGTCGGGTCTTCGGTTGTGCGGTTCAATCGCCGGAGGTGTGCCTTGACTGCGCCGCAGCGGGGGTGGTTCTTTGATCTGACACGTTACGCCTTTATGCACCGCCGCAAGCAGATCGGCGGCTCCTTGCGCAAGGCGGAGGGGCCATTGCAACGTGACGCCGCAGAGATCGACGCGATTTTAGCCGAAGCGGGTATTGATCCCGCTGCACGCGCTGAACAGATTTCCAATGAGTGCTGGCAGAAGCTGGCATCTCTGTATGCCGGAAGTAGAGCATGAAATTGAGATTTTGCATTGTTTTGTCGGTTCTGCCGCTGTTTTTTTGTGGTGGTGATGAGGCACCCGAGCCTGATGCGTCCCGCAGAGCTGCCCTGCCTGCCGCGCCGATTTATGCGGGTGACAGTGCCGTGGTTGTGCACTCGTCACAGGAGCGCGCCGGATATCGCGGACCGGTGCTGGTGTTTGTCAATCGGATTCGCGATCTCTTTCAGAGCGGACTTAATATGAAAGTCGGCTCCCAACACTGTCCACTTGAGATTGTGATCGGTGATAAAAGCGATGGAGACAAGTCGGTGCTGACAGCACGGTTGCGTGACAGCCGCGGTAATCTGCGTGAAAGGATCGAGCTGCCTGATCCCGAAGCGTCCGATCTGGATCGGTTGCGCCGTGTGGTGGCGGTTGCGTTTCTGCGGGTCTGGATGGTTGAGGCAGGCGGTACTGATGAGAGTATGCAGGATCTGCCCAATTGGCTGATCGACGGGGTGGTGCGCCATATGCACTCCGGCAGCCGGCAGAGTGATCTTGATCGCACCTATGCGCTCTGGTCGGATGGTGCGCTGCCGCCTGCTGAGCGGCTTTACGCCTTCGAGAGTGAAGTTGCCGGGCAGGAACCGGCTGTAGCGGCGGTATTGGCCGGCTGGTTTCTGGAAAAACGTGCGCGTGCCTTCAAGCAGCTGCTCCGAGATGCTTCAGGCGGGATTGAATGGAGTGTGGCGAACATATCGGAATTGCTTGCAAAGAACTTTGCAGGTGATTTTGACCGTATGCTGGATCTGCGCATGCTGGAACTCGGGCGGCGTGTGATAGAACCGGGACTCACCACCGAGGGAATTGTCAGCAGATTCCGCTCTGAATTATTGCTTTTCCCCACCGATTATGGCATGATCTTTTCCAGAACAAACACATATTGCTCTTTTGAAAGGGCGATCGGGCTTGCCGAGCTACCGGCGGTACGTAAGGCTGCTCATTTTCAGGCACTGAGAATCAGGGCGGCGGCCGCCGGTAGAGATGGCACGTTGCTTGCTTTATCCGAGGAATATGCGCGTTTTTTGAGAGAACTGGCCCTGGGGGAGTCGCCGGAGAGGATGCCGGTAATGTTGGAGCAGGCTGAACGGAAACGCCGCGAACTGGAGGAGTATCTGGCGCAGGGAGCGGTGTTGCGACGACGGTTTCAGTGAGTGCGTGCGGATTACGTACAGGAAAATAAAACTTTTTATTCTGGATTTTGAATGGCGAAAAGCGAAAAAAAAACAATAGTCGGCAGTATCCATCCCGATGTTCTGGCATTCACAGTTGGCCGGGATCCGGTATTGGATATGGATCTGGCTCTCTGGGATTGTATCGCAACGGCGGCGCACGTCACAATGCTATCCGCGATGAAGAAGGTCAAACCGGCGATTTTCACTGCCAGAGAGCGCGATCTTGTTATTCAGGAGCTGTGCGCAGTGATCGGGGATGTGCAGAGCGGCAGTTTTTCGATCAGTGAGGCCGATCAGGATGTGCACCTGGCCGTTGAGCGGCGTCTGACTGCAGTTCTGGGTGATCTGGGACGCAAGGTGCATACCGGACGAAGCAGAAATGATCAGGTGGCGGTAGATATCCGGCTGCATATGCGCGATCAGATTCTGGGCATGATCGGCGAGGTTGCCCAGTTGGCGCGGAGATTGGTGACTTTCGGAGTCAGACATGCGGCTGTTCCTATGGTGGGACGTACGCACCTGCAACCGGCTATGCCGAGTTCGCTCGGTTTGTGGGCCACGGCCTGGACTGAGAGTCTGCTGGATGATCTTTTCATGGTGGAAGCCGCTTATAAACTGAATGACCGTTGTCCGCTCGGTTCGGCGGCCTCCTACGGGGTGCCGCTGCCGATAGACCGGCGAATGACCGCCCGGTTGCTAGGTTTTGAAGAGCCCCATCACAATGTTCTGCATGCTGCCAATGCTCGCGGTAAAATCGAGTCGGTGGTTCTTGCGGCTTGCGCTCAGATCATGCTGACCCTTTCCCGGATGGCGGAGGATCTGATTTTGTTTTCGATGCCCGAGTTCGGCTATTTTGTATTGCCACCGGAACTCTGCACCGGCAGCAGCATCATGCCGCAGAAGTACAACCCCGATGTACTGGAGCTGATACGGGCCAAAACTGCCGTTGTGATGGGTTGCGCTGATACGGTCAGCACCATTCTGAAAGCTATGCCGGGAGGTTACAACCGTGATCTTCAGGATACCAAGGAGCTTTATATGGAGGGGATGCGCACTACCCGGTCCTCGCTGCGTATCATGACGCTGCTGGTGGAGTCGCTTGGAATCTGCGAGGCGAAGCTGCGTGACGGTTTCGGCAGCGGGGTATTCGCAACCGATAAGGCGTTGGAGCTGGTTGCCGGTGGCATGCCCTTCCGTGATGCCTACCAGTATGTACGTGCACATTTGGATGAGCTGGAGCAGGCCGATCCCGATGCGGCACTCTCTGCCAAAAACCATCTGGGTGCTCCGGCGGGACTGGATTTTGCGGCCTACCAGGAACGGGTAAAAGAGGTCCTTGCTGGAGTGAAAAGCAGGCGCGCGGCTTCGCGGCGTGCCTTGCGGAAAGTTTTACGGGGTTTCGCCAAGGCAGATATTTGAAGGAGAGCGAGAGAAAGTTTCGGCGC
The DNA here is from genome assembly GCA_018399555.1 of Kiritimatiellia bacterium. GTDB lineage: Bacteria > Verrucomicrobiota > Kiritimatiellia > RFP12 > UBA1067 > M55B167. Next base: position 4,737 of record JAGYOL010000037.1, read on the forward strand.
TTTTTCCGGTTGAATCAGCGTATTTTACAGTTAGTTTAAGTGATTGAGTGAGAGTTGGACTCTGGACAAAGGGAGAAAAGATGAACGGTAAAGTTAAGAGAGTGGCAATGGCGGGGTTTGTTTTCGGACTGGGAGTAATCTCAGAGTTGTGCGCACAGGGTGCCGATCCGACGACCGCCGCAGAGGGTGTGCAGAGTGCCTATGGCATGACCTTCAGGGAGGCCTGGCAGCATGGCGGCTGGGTGATGTGGGTGCTGGCCGGAATGTCGGTCTTCGCGGTGGCACTGGTTTTCTATTTCATGACCGCACTGCGCAATGGCGCGATTGTGCCGCGCGAGCTGGTCAGTGATATTCTGGCCAAGGTCCGCAGTAATGACCTGAGCGAGGCACGTCGTCTCAGTGACCGTCATCCCTGTCCTTTCTCCGCGATTGTGCTGGCCACATTGGATTGTCTGCGGAATGTGCCGCAGTGCGATGTCAATCTGCTGCGTGGTGCGGCAGAGGCGGAAGGTGCGCGTCAGGCGGAATCAATTCAGGGCCAGACGCAGCTGCTGTTGGATGTCGCCACAATTGCTCCGCTGCTGGGGTTGCTCGGCACAGTACTGGGCATGCTCAGAGCTTTCAGTTCGGTGGCGCACGATGTGGCCAGTGCCAAACCGGTGGTGCTCGCCTCCGGTGTTTCACAGGCTATTGTGACGACAATCTTCGGTTTGATTGTCGCAATACCCTGTATGGCCTTCTATGCCTGGTTCCGCCGACGCGCCGGGCGTCAGATATCCAATCTGGAGGCGGCCACCTCCGAGGTTGTAACCTCGATTATCGGTATGGGCACGCAGATGGATATATCCGAAAAGGAGTGATGCGCAATGAATTTCAGGAAGAATAACAAAGGAGAGCTTCCGGCATTTCAGATGACGGCGATGATGGATATTGTTTTTCTTCTGCTGTGTTTTTTCATCACAACATCGGTGTTTTCACAGTGGGAGTATGAGATTGATATCAGTCTGCCTTCGGCCGAGAGCGGCAAGGTGCCGGAGCGTCTGCCCGGCGAGATTATTATCAACATCGCCAATGACGGCAGAATATCTATCAATCAGCAGGATATGACGCTGGATGCGCTCAAGAATCGGCTGGATCGGCTGGCGCGTTATTTTCCGGGACAGCCAATTGTTCTGCGTGCGGATAAAGATACAAAATACGAGGATTTGATCAAGGTTATCGATACTTGCCGTCAGGCCGATATCTGGAATTTTTCAATGGCTACCAGCGAGCACAAGGAAGCTGCGGCAGCGGAGAGTAAATGAGGTTAAGAAGTTACATAGTTTTTACTGCGGCAGCATTGCTGATCGGTTCTATCTCGGCGGATTCCGTTGATGTGAAAGACCGGCTGCATCTGGCCGACGGTCTCTTCCGGCGCAGTCTGTTCGATCTGGCCGCCCGCGAGTACCAGGTGCTGGCCGCCAATCCGCAGACTCCGGGTCGCGACACGGTCCTTTTCCGGTTGGCCGAATGCTATCGGCGACTCGGAAAAAACAGCGAAGCGATCCAGATATACGCACAGTTGATCAAGAGTGTTCCGGATAGCGCCCAGGTGCCCCGTGCACGTCTGCAGCGGGCACTGCTGCTGATGGATCAGGGTCAGGACTCTCTGCCCGAGGCTTTGAAAGAACTGGAGCAGCTGACTACCGCAAATACAGCCGCCGAGGTGCGCACCGCAGCCCTTTACCACAAAGGGGAGGTGCTTGAAAAACTGAATCAACTGCCGCAAGCTCTGCAGTGCTATGAAACTCTGCGTAAGGAGTTCGCCGCTTCCGAGTACGGCAGTTACAGTGCCTTGAAAGCAGCCTGGATTCTCAGCCGCAGCGAGGAGCGTGAAGAGAAACGGCGCGCATTGGGTATTTATCTGGAACTGGCTTACGGAGCGAAGGATGCCAAGGTGGCGGAAGAGGCTGTCTTCTTTGCCGCACAGGTTGCTCTGACCGATGAGAAGTACGAAGAGAGCGCCGATCTCTTTAAAATGCTGCGCACCAGATATCCCGATTCGCCGCGTGTCAAAGAGGGTGCATTGGCTGCCGCCTGGGCCTGCTACTACTGCGGTCGCTATAAGGAGAGTCTTGAAATACTCGATTTGATCGTCAATGACACCGCCCATCCGCAGCGGGAAGAGGTGCTGTATGTTCTGGCGAACTGCCAGCGCGAGCTGAGTAATAATGAGCAGGCCGCCGCCGCCTATCGGCAGCAGTTAAAATTCGCGCCCGGCGGAACTCTGGCACCCAAAGCGCACTATGAGCTGCTGACGACTCTCTACCGCACCGGCAGATACGCCGAGGTTCTGGAGGCTGTTGAAAACTTTAACAATCCGGTTGATGAGCTGCTCGATAATGTGCTGTGGATGAAGGCCGAATCAGCCATGAAACTCGATCAGTTGGATGTCGTGATTCAAGCTTGCCGGACACTGGTTGAGAAATGTCCGCAGAGCGAGTTTGTCAAAAACGCCTTTTATCGACTGGGGTGGGTGCTGCAGAAGCAGGAGGCCTGGGAAGAGGCCTCTTCCTGGTTCCTCAAGACGGCACAGAACTATCCGGATGATCCTCTGGCCGCAACCTCGCTTTACGCCTCGGGTGTCTGTCTGGCGCGGTTGAATCAGAGTGAAGCCGCCCTGCGCGACTGGACCGCGTTGCTCTCCCGGTATCCCGATTCACCGCTTGTGGCGGAGACCCTCTATCAGAAGGCGATGGAAGAGTTACGCGCCAAGCAGAGTCGCGCCGCCGGAGTTACTCTCGATGAGCTGCTGCGCCGTTTTCCCGATGACTCGCATAAGGCTGAGGTGCTCTATTGGCGCGGCACAATCTATCGCGAGCTGGCCGACGAGGTAGAGGCTGAAAAGGCCTTCCGGGCCGCTCTGGCTGCCGCTCCCTCTAAAGAGTTTGAGCGCGAGGCCACTCTCGAACTGGGATTGCTGTTGCAGGCCGGCGGCAAAAGTGAGGAGGCGGCACAACTCTTCAATAAACTGCTCGACAGCGGCATAGCGGATAAACTGGGTGAGGATAAACTCGCCTGGTTGGCTGAGTTTCAGCAGCGTAACAAACACTTTGAGTCGGCCGCCAAGGCAGCTTATGTTCTGATCAAGCTGCAACCTGATAAGGGGTGGCAGCAGACCGCCTGGACAATTCTGGGCAGAGTACATCGAGAGAAAGGCGAGAGTGACCCTGCAATCTATGCGTTCGAGCAGGCATTGGCTACCGAAGCATCGACCGATTACGGTGCCGAAGCCGCTCTGCGGCTCGGTCAGCTGCTGGCGCAGACCGGACGTCATGATGAGGCTGAAAAGATTCTGAATGAGGCCGCCGGGCGTGCCGCCAAACCTGAGTTGATCGGACTGCGTGCCCGTGCTTATGCCGAGCTGGCTGAAAATGCTGAGTTGAAGGGCGATATAGATGCTGCCATTCGCTATTATATCAGTGTGGGCATACTCTTTGATCATAAGGAGATTGTGCCGGAGGCTTTGCACAAATCGGCGGAGCTGCTTGAAAAACAGGGACGCGGCGAAGAGGCACTTAAATTGCGTGAGGAACTGAAACAACGCTATCCCGATTCTCCGCTGGCCCGCCGTGAATGATGATTTCGCACTGCGACCCGCTCCGCACAACGGGAGGATGAAAGTAAGATGATTCCAAATGGATTTGAATATTCACAGCAGAAAAGCGAGCACCACTGGGTGCTGGCCGGTATCGCCATTCTGTTTTCCGTTTTGATTCACGTTGTCTTTATTTACTTTTTCAGTGACTGGAGCTTCACCGGCATCACGAACTTTGCCCAGAAAACGAAAGAGTGGATGATGCCGGATAAGGTGCCGCCTATGAGGGTGCAGACCCTCAGTGCCGATCCTATGCGGATAATGGACAAGGTGCCCGGAGAGCGCGATACACCCAGCCGGGGACCGATCGAGGTCAGCGACAAGGTCGAAGAGCTCAGACGCGATAGTTCGCCGGCTCTGACTGCTCCACCGCCGATTCCGCGCGAGGCTCTCTCGCCGGGTGTTCCCGAATTGAGCGAGATATCGGTTGCAAATGTCGATACCACCCCCTGGATGCCACGTCAGGAGATCAAACAGATTTTCGACCGTACCGTGCAGGATGAGGTTGCCACACTGCCGCGACGTGAGATTCCCATGATTGAACGTGTGTCTAAAGCACCGGATATTACACCCTCTGTTGATCTGGCGGGACGTAAGTTCGGCAAAGCAGCTGAACCGCCGAAACCGCTCAAGGCCGCTGAGGTCTTCGATACCGAGATTGTCAAGGGCACCTTCGCCAAACCGCAGGTTCCGCCGCCCACAGTGCCGGATGCAGCCGGCAAGTCCGTCACCAAAGAGAAATTCGCAGATAAGCCCGGTGATAAACGTGCGGTTGCCGATTCACCTGAGTCGAAGACAACCGCCGCCAAAGAGACGTCTTCACCTGCCGCTAAAGAAACTACCACCCCAAATGTCGGTACACCCGCCGCGACGCCTGAGGTGACCGAAAAGAACGGCAGCGAGGTGCTTGTCGAGAAGGTGCGTGAAACACGTGAAAAAATCGCGGAGATCGAGGAGCGCGTCGAGTATAAATCGCTCGACAAACTGCTGGCCGTGGGTTTGGAAACCTATCGCGATCCTGATGAGCCCGGACAACTCTACTTCCGGATCGGTCTGCAGCCGCGCAGTGACCAGCAGATCAAGGTGCTTCCCAAAGATATTATCTGGGTTCAGGATGTCTCCGCGTCAATGACCGAGGAGCGTCTGCGCTTCTGCCGCAATGCGCTGATCAGCGCCATGGGAGCTATGAATCCCGGCGATCGCTTCAATGTAATCGGCTTTCGCGATAATTTTGAGAGCTGTTTTCCGCGGTGGACCGAATTTACACCCGAGTCCCAAAAACAGGCGGTTGACTTTATCTCCTCGATGCATTCGTATGGACAGACCGATGTTTTCGGATCACTGCGCGCACTGCTGCACTATGAGCGCGATCCGATGCGCCCGATGATAGCCTTCGTGATAACCGACGGCATGCCTACCACCGGCCTCACCGGCACAGCGAAGATTATCGGATCATTCGCTGAACTCAACAGCGGATTGATGTCGGTTAACATGTATGGAACAACCTCAAGTGCCAATCAGTATCTACTTGATATGCTTACCTACTGCAACCGCGGAAGATCGGTTATCCTGGACGGCAACCGCTGGGATATTCCCGAATCGATGAAACTTTTTTACAGTTCGGTGCGTAATCCTGTGCTCACCGATATAGCAGTTACCTTTGATAATGCTTCGCAAAGCGAGGTTTATCCCCGCCGTACGACACATCTTTACCAAGATCAGCAGCTGGAGATCATCGGTGTCTGCCCTGCTGCAACCCCGGAGCTGATTCTGCAAGTGCGCGGACTCGCCGCTGGTGAAGGTTACGATTCGGTTTTTCGCCTGAATATCGAGCAGCACGGTAAGCCCGGTTCGCCGCTGATCAAAGCCCACTGGGCGCGCCAGAAGATGTTCCATCTGGTCGGCAAGTACACAATCAAAGCCCATCAGCAGACTTTGGCGGAGATGCTCAAGGTTAACCAGCAGTATGGTGTGGAAATTCCCTACAAGGTTGACCAGCAGTAGGGTTCGGTCGCCAGTCGATAGTGAAGAGAGGCTTCTCAGAAGAAGAACTGCGAACAGCAGTTCAGGCTTACAACCTTACAACCCGCTGTGTGAAGCGGAAGCTTATAGAGCTGCCTGGTTTTTTTGAGTAATAAACATGATGGACAGAATTCATATATTGCATCTGACAAAGTCCGCCTGCAGATTGTTGCGGATGGTGCTGGCGGCAGTTGCTTTGATGGCCACCGCTTTTCAGGGTTACAGTTTCTGTTTCTGCGATCAGCAGCCGCAAAGTTGTCAGACGGATGGCTGCGGTGATCCTCATCGCCATGACTGCCATAGTTCACAGAGTCAGACGGATGCTGCAGAAGATCTGGAACACCTCTGTCCGCACCTTGAACTTCAGGGATTGAAAACCCTTTTGTCATCCGGCAGCGTGTCAGTCCGGCAGCCCTCCGGTGCCAGTCTGCTTTTCGCACGCATATTCAAAACCGGCCGGACGGAATATCCGGTTCAGATCACCGATCTGTCTTGCTCTCGGAGGGTGGCTGTCGCTCTGCCCTCTGAATCGTTATATCTGTCAAAAAGCATCAAAGTTCTCTGCTGAAAGCTGATCTTGTAAATCTCAAACCGCATATTCAGTGTGCGGATTGCTATAGTCAGATCAGTTATCACATATTCAGCAAGGTATCTTTGATGTATGCAAAACAATAATTTTTTCAGAGCCGCCTCGGCTCTTTCAATCGCGCTGTTGTCTCTGCTGTGCGGTTGCGAATCATATCGTCCTGCTCCGGTCGCATGGGAGGCGCACAGCGCACAGTGGAACGCACCGCTGACGGAGGTGCGCAAAGTTGATCCAGATGCCGCTATTAGTCTCGCACTGGCTTTAAATCCTGAAATCAACCTGCTGCGGCTTAAAAAGCTCTCCTCGCAGGGGTATGCGGCTGAAGCCGGCTGGTGGCAGGATCCCTCCCTGGGTTTCGAAGCTTTGAGGATACTCGACGGCGGCGAAAATCCCGACATTGCCGGTCTGGGAATCAGCTTCACCTTCCCTCTGAACGGCTCCGTCAAGCTGAAAAAACTGGCTGCAAAGCACTTCGCTGAAGCGGATCGCTTTGTGGTGGATGCTGCCGAACGTGATCTGGTTATGCGTGTTGTAAGCACCTGGCTGGAGCTGGCATACTGCGAAGAGAGGATCGCGGTGCTGCAGGAGGTCCTGCGAGAGTACAACAGCTTTCTGGCAGGGGTTGACCATCTGGTACGAGCGGGTGAAATAAAGAAGAGCGAGGGCGATATGATTCAATTAAAATATCTTCGTTATCAGGAGTCGCTCGCCAGGGAGCAACAGGGATTGACAATTCAGCACTCGGAGCTGTTCGCATTGCTCGGAGTTCATCCGTCGGCAAATTTGCGCATGCATCCCGTTGTTGAGGATTTCAGCCAGTGGCTGCTGTTTCCACAGAATTTCAATGAACTTGATTTTACCGGACACCCCTCGGTGCGCGCTCAGCTGGCACGTCTGGATGCCAATGAACATGAGCTGCATGCCGAGATACGCGCGCAGTATCCGGTGCTGACAATCGGACCGCGTTTCGGCAATGAGGAGGGGCGTGACCGCCTGGGGCTGGAAGCTGGCCTGACCCTGCCTTTGTGGAACCGCAACCGTCAGGGCATTGCCGAGGCGCGAGGCAGCCGCGACCGTCAGCGCCAGATCACGGTCATGAACTGGCGCGAACTTGTCAAAAAATATCACCGTCTTTTAACGGAACTGCGTAACACGCGTGAGCAGCAAGAATTGATCGAATCCGGACAACTGCCGTTGACACAAGCCATGACCATCCGCCAGAAGCAGTTGTTTAAAAAAGGCGAGTGCCCGATTGCCCAGCTCCTGCAGACCAGCAGCGCACATTGTCACAATAAATTGCGTCTACTGAATGAACAGAAACAGGTCGCCTTGAAGTCGATTGAATTGCATTTGTTAACAATGTTTGCGGAGGATGAATTATGAAATTAGGGTTTCTGAGCTATCTGTTGCCGGTTATTATGATTGCCGCCGGAGTGAGTGTCGCCGTGTATCTGATTGTCAACTGTCATGACATCATAGAACATGACCACCATCAAAAGCCCGCGGAAGAGAGTGCACATGAAAAGACTGCGGAACACAGCTGCGCTGCGAAATGCGATCACGATTACAATCTGCGCCAGTTCACATTGACGCCGGAGATCGAGCAGCGGCTTGGCCTGACGCTCTCTTCCGCCAGTAACCGGAGAGTCGCAGACAGTGTGACTCTGCCGGGGTGCTTCGAGTGGAAACCGCAGGCTCTGCGCAGTTACGGTGTTCCTCTGGGTGGCTTCGTTGAGATATCCGTGCAGTCTCCGCAGCATGTCAAACAGGGAGAGATTCTGTTCACGGTTGATTCCACAGAGCTGCGGGAAATGCTGCTGGAGATCGAGATAAATAACCGGGCATGCACCCTGATACAAACCGCTATCGACGTTCTGCAACGCAGGATAGATGTCATAACCACCAGCGGTTCACGCAATGCCGAACTTGAAGCGCAGCTGCAGCTTAAAACCGCCGAGCTGCAACAGGCGAAGTTCACAGTTGAGTCGATGCGGAAGAAATTGCGCCAGACTATGCCCTCCGGCGTACAGATCGAGGACGGGGCTCTGATTGTCCGGGCGATCGAGGATGGTTTTGTGCAGCAGGTTGATGCGGTTTCCGGTAATTGGTGTGAAACAGGCAGAGCTGTTGTCCTGGTTGCACAACCGCAGGGGCTGCGTTTCAAGGCGGAGGCACTCACTGCCGAAACAAGAGGATTGCGCGACGGTCTGGCTGGTGAGGTGCAGGTGCTTACACCGGACGGTGCCGGTGTAACTTTCAATGGCAGCATCATAGTGGGTTTTGCCGACAACACTCAGGATCGCACGATGCCGGTGTATGTTGAGTTGCAGGAGGTACCGGAGTGGATCAGAACCGCAATGCCGGGTGTGGTGCGGGTGGGCCTGCGGAGTTCGCCCGGCGACGCAGTGGTGATTCCGTCGCGGTGCGTGTTTTACAGTGGGCTGGAAACACTGGTTTTCGTATCCGATCCTGATCATCCAGGCAGTTATTTTATCCGTAAAGTGCAGCTGGGCGTTGACGATGGCGATTATGTCGAAATCACAGATGGAATGCGAGCCGGTGAAAAGGTTGTTGCCGAGGGTGTCTATCAGTTGCGCAGCGCATACGCTGTCAGCGACAACGACAGTACGCAGCAGGCAGGGCACTTTCACGCGGATGGCGAGTTTCACGCAGGCGAACATTGATCAAACCGGAGCTATTCTATGAAAACAATATTACGATTCTGTCTGGCAAATCCGCTGCCGGTTGTTCTGACGGCCATGGCCGTCACGGTGCTCTCTTTCAAGACGGCCAGGCGTTTGCCGGTTGATGTGTTTCCCGAGATAAATGTGCCGCGGGTGGTTGTTCAGACCGAAGCCGGCGGTCTGACTGCCGAAGAGGTGGAACAGTTCATCACCATTCCGATTGAATCCGCAATGAACGGTATTCCCGGTGTGCAATCCGTGCGCTCCTCTTCTGGCGGCGGACTCTCCTTTGTGTGGGTGGATTTTGAGTGGGGCATCGATATACTCAGTGCACGCTACTGGGTTTCCGAGAGGCTCGCCGCCGCACGCTCCCTGATCAACTCTGATCATGAACCGAAAATTACACCAATTGTTTCGGTTACCGGTGAAATTATGATGCTGGCTCTGACCAGCGAGAACAATGCCGTTTCGCCGCTGGAACTCAGGCGCCTGGCCGAGTTCGAATTACGTAGCCGCTTGATGGCAATACCGGGGATCGGTCAGGTCGTAGTGATGGGCGGTAATCTGCCGGAATTTCAGGTCAATGTCAGTCAGGACCGATTAAACGCCTTCGACGTGACACTGGATCAGATTATCGGATCAGCGCAGGAGGCTTCAACAATGCGGAGCGCCGGGTATCTCGCCGATGTCCGCGGCTCAGAGTATCCCCTGCGCCAGATTGCGCGTGTCGAAAATATCGACGAGCTTGGCCGCGCCCGGGTGCGCACCGCTGACGGTTCCTTTGTGCAGCTAAAGGATGTGGCTGATGTCCGGTTGGGTGGTGCCCCGCGGCGGGGTTCATCAAGCTTCAACGGAGACTCTGCCGTCGTAGTTTCTGTTCAGAAGGCTCCCGGCAGCAATACTCTGAAGCTGACCGACGCTGTAGATCGTGTCCTAGATGCTTTTGATAAGTCGCTGCTGCCCGGCGGTGTACAGTTGCATCGAACAGCCTATCGACAGGCCGAATTTATCAATGTCGCGATTCAGAATTGCCGCGACATCGTTTTCGGTGCAATTATTGTTGTCATTCTTGTGATCGGTTTGACGCTGGTGCGTGTGCGTACCATACTGGTCACGCTGCTCTCCATGCCGCTTTCGGTCGCTTTGGGGATTATGCTGTTTCCGCGATTCGGGCTGGGGCTCAACATCATGACGCTGGGCGGTCTGGCGGTCGCAATCGGCGATGTGGTGGACAATTCAATAATTTTTGTCGAGATTTTCTGGCGCAGACTGCGGGAAAATTTTGAAAAAGCCGAGTCTGAACGTGATGCCAGTTCTGCAGTTCTGCTCGCTGCCGGTTCGGAGGTTCTGCATTCGGTGAGCTTTTCAACGATGATCATCGTGCTGGTTTTTCTCCCTCTGCTTTTTTTGCAGGGACTCGAAGGACAGCTTTTTCGCCCATTGGGAGCTGCCTATCTGTTGATTTTCGGTTCATCACTTGTCGTGGCTCTCACCGTTGTGCCGGCCCTGGCGGCGCTCTTTTTCAAATATAGTGCCTTCAAAGTCGCCGGGATGAGGAGAGTATTTCGTAACAGAGAGGGCTTTCTGATTCGTGCGCTGAAGGCTCTCTATCGCCCGCTGCTGAAGTTCAGTATGCGGCACCCGGTTTTTGTCTGTCTGCTGATGTGCGTGGTAACGACTTCATCTCTATGGCTGGCATCCACCTTCGGCTCCAGTTTTATTCCTCCGTTGCGTGAAGCCGCCTGCACGGTATTTGTAAGTGCTGTGCCCGGCACATCACTCGCTGAAACCGAGCGGATATCCGGCCATGTCGCTGCTGAAATCGGTGCGATAGAGGGTGTTTTAAGTGTGACACGTAGAACCGGACGGGCCGAGCGCGATGAGCACGCTGAGCCGGTCAGTGCTTCGGAGCTGGTGGTACGTATGGATATGCAGATGGATTATCAGCGCATCTATGATGATATTCACGCCATCATTGATTATATTCCCGGTGTTTCAACAATGATCGGTTATCCGATTGCGCACCGCATCAGTGCGGTGCTTTCTGGAACCAAAGCTGAGCTGGCACTGAATATTTATGGCGATGATCTGGCTGTGTTGCGGGAGGCAGCCGGGCGCGTAAAACAAGAGTTGGATGAAATGCCTGAAGTAACTGATGTGGTGGCTAATCGTGAGATCATGGTCAATACCGTCAGAATCAAATATCGCCATAACGATCTTGCGCGGGCCGGTTTGACACTGTGCTCTGTCGGTAATCAGGTGGCGGCGGCTTTTAACGGGATCAAAACAGGCGAGGTTGCAATCAATCAGAGCCGCTGGGATGTGATTGTGCGGCTGGAAGAGCGGCTGCGTGATCAGATCGAAGATGTGGCGGCCTTTGAGGTCGCGACGGATACCGGCACGCGCCTGCGTCTGGATGAGGTGGCGGATATCTTTGTGGAGCGTGCTTCCAATCTGATTGTGCGTGACAATATGCGGCGCAAGGCTCTGATCTCATGTAATGCCGCGCCGGGTTCCAATACCGGCGATCTGGTTACGGCACTGCGTGAAAGGGTGGAACCGATTGTCCATGAGCTGGGTTGTACCCTCGGCTACGGCGGTGCCTATGAGGCTCGGCAGAGCGCTGCCCGCCATCTGGTTGTCTTGGGAGCCGGTATTCTTTTCGCTGTTATGCTGCTGCTCTATTTCAATCTGCAGTCGTTCAGGGGGGCGGCCCTGGTTATGCTTAACCTGCCGCTCTCTTTGATCGGCGGCGTGCTGGCGATGTATCTGGCTGTGCCGGGAGGAGTTGTCGTCAATACGGCGGCACTGCTCAAGGGCTCGGGATATGTCGCGCCGGTGATCACCGTTGCATCGCTGGTAGGATTTGTCACGGTGGGCGGATTTGTGATCCGCAACGGGTTGTTGCTGCTGAACCGGTTTAATGATCTGCTTGCGCAGGGATTGACTCTCCATGATGCGGTTTACCAGGGGGCGCTGGAGAGAATGGCACCGATTATCATGACATCACTGACAACTGTGCTGGGACTCATTCCGATCGTGGTCGCCGCCGAACAGCCCGGCGGTGCCCTGCTTGCGCCGCTGGCGATTGTTCAGTTCGGCGGACTGATCAGCGCCACCATCCTGAATCTGCTGGTTCTGCCAGCGGCTTTTGCCCTGACCAACGGTTCTAAAAGATAGTTTTCCGCATCGACTTTCTTGTGGCTGCAAAAAGTTATTCATTGTATATTGAAAATTTTGGTAACCGTTTTAAAAAGGATTTTTCTGTATGAATAGATGTACCACGGCTTTAATTGCGTTATGTTTATGCGTTTCTTCACTGTCTGCAGGTGATTCACTCAAAATTATGCAGTTGGAAAAGCGCATAACCGTACTTGAGGAAAGACTCGCCGTACTGGAGGGTAAAACCGCACCGGTGCTTAAACAGCTTAGCGCACAGGAGATGAAAGAGGATCAGCGGAACAAGGCCCGTGAACGTATGCGCAAGGATTTAGAAGTGTATTCACGCGAAGAGCTGCGCGAAATAGAGAGTCTTTACCAGGTTGCTAATAAGAACTGGAAGAGCGATAAAGCAAAGGGTAAAGCCAGTCTGGAAAAGATGCTTGATAAATATGACCGGGCTAACCGTACCGGCTGTGCCTTGATGTATCTTGGCCAGATGACGCAGGGAGAAGAACGCGAGAAATATCTTAAGAAGGCAGTTGAGAGTTACAGCGACTGCTATTATGGCGACGGTGTTCAGGTCGGAGCTTATGCCCGATACTACCTGGCCTATCACTATCTGCAAACCGGCAACAAGAAAAAGGCCGGGTCTCTCTGTGCTGAAATACGTGCAGACTATCCGAACGCGGTTACACACAGTGGCCAACCATTAAGCGGAGGGCTGGATAAACTGGAAAAGGAGCTGCAGTAAAATGTTTTTCTGTGCGCTGCATTTTACACTCGTCATTGCGATCACTTCGGCTAAGGCGCGATCGATAGCGTTGCCAGCCGGTGGTCGCAATAAACCTTCAATGATGTTGACGTGTTGTTGGTGGACAAAAAGTTTCCGCCGGAGATTATTCAGGCATGGATGGCTGAAAATCTGCGGAATTTGAAAGAATCCGGCCAGATCGAACGCACTCGGCAGCAGAAATCCCGCCAACCGGCTGAGTCTTGGTTTGTTTTGTGATATTGATCTCTATTGAATTTGAGAAATCACACGGTTTTTCCTTTGATGTCAGAATTTCTCCATGATCACCTGTCCGGGCTGATATTACAATTTGCGCTTAGCTAGCTATGACGGAGCTGATTGCGGGACCAGAAGAACACAAAGGGGAGATGGCGGAAGGTAGATTTTGATAAAGTAGCCCACGGATGGCAAAGCCGTCCCACGGATGAAGATTGAAGAGAGGGAAGACGGAGGGAGAGTGGCAGTCAGTGTTGTTTTGTGTTCATATTGAGGCAGTTTTT
>JAGYOL010000038.1 GCA_018399555.1 Kiritimatiellia bacterium
GCCGGGTGACACCCTCTATTGCTGCGTCTCAGTAAAAGAAGGTGCAGGAAAACCTCTTGATGAATGCGAGATGATCACGGCCCGGTTAACGTTGCCACCATGCCTGCGTTAAGTAACCAGTTGGCACGTTGGTTTCCCATAAGTTCCTTGTTGTTGCACAAAAGAAGCAGAATCAGGACTGCCAGCGGCAGAATAAACACCTGGGATATCTGTGTAGCCACTTGAGCCATAATCGGATTTGCACCCAGCACGGGCACAGCCAAGGCAATAACACAGGCAACACCGCCAAGAATGCGGAATCTGGCTGAACGGCTTGTCAAAAAGATCGTTAACACGTCCCGCTCCCTCACCACCGTCGTCATCCGCCTCCAAAACCGGCATAGCTCGTCCGCAAACAATCATGTCTTCACGTAAGGGTTGTATTTCCGGCGGCAGGTATCACACCTCATCATCTCAATCGGCTTTTTCACGACACACTCGGATTCGCCCCCATTGAAGCTTTTGGATTGATGCGATTGCAGCTTTCGATGGCTCTGTTGGCACACACATCACTGCCGATCGGTGCAATTGCAGAACGTTGCGGTTTTCAGAACAGCTTTTATTTTTCCCGAAAATTTACTGCACAATTCGGATACCCCCCGTCGGTTTTTAGAAAGAAACTTATTAGTCATGAAACTGTACCGAAACCGCCTTTGCCTTCTGATGTTCTGCCAAGAGTTTACTGGTAATTTTATTCTGAATGGAACTGAGAACAACATCTCTCGCAATCTCGAAATTACTGTAACCGTGAAGTTCATCGCGATGCCGCCGCATTCACTTTTCAATCAGCATTCGTACACCAAAGGGTTCCAGTTCCAGACTCAGTTCCGCCGGAGCTGAGTCAAAGCTCTTTTCAACCGACTTATCAGCACGGTACAGCGTGGCGGCAAAACCCGAATTGAGATCGAGAAGCTTGATCTGCTGTCGCTGCGCCGTGGCATTGACCACCACCGTGCCGGATCTTCCATCCGGAGCTTTGAAACGTCCGGCAACTGCTGCCGGCAAAATTCTGGTTTCGCGCTTCTCGGCGAACTGACTGTTCCCGGCCCCTTTATTCTTCTTAGGCAGAAACCACTCGCTCCGTTCTTCACACTGCAGACGGGGAGGATGCAGTGTTTCGCCGAGCAGCAGATACTCAGGAAAAGATGCGAAGGGCTGGCAGTAGGCAAAAAAGGCAGTGGAAACCTGATCCTCCCATTTGTCAACGGGATCGAGTTTCACATGATGCGCGAAGGGGCACGGGATAAGTCCGCGCGTCACATTGTGCGCAAGTGCCTGACAACGCAGACCGGCGGAAACCCTTGATCCGAGCGGTCCCTGACCCTGCACCATAGCCGCTCCCATGGCAGTTACATACTCATGGTAGAGATAGGAAAAGAGCCCGACCGGCCCCTCGCCATCCGAACCACTGTCCAACACCCCGAACTGACGGCTCCAGTAGGTGGACATGACAGGAATGATCATCTCGCCGCAATTTTCGACGAAAAGTCCAATTTCAGGATTGATCTTTCTTCCCCTGTTGATTATATCTTCGCAGAGATTATGAAAATCGCGCCACATCCAGGAACCGTAACCCGGCGGATGCCCGTGATCAGCGGCGTAGCAGGGAACACCCTGGCCGCCTCCGATTGCCTGATCGAAACTGATCAGCGGTGTCCCGAGTCCGGCTGTTTTCAGGAAGATGTCCAGCATAACAGCCCTCGCTTCCGGACTGCCGTGACAGAGCTTGACAGAGTAACCGCGCCAATCACCATGTGTTCCGGCTTTATCTGTGTTATCCACAAACCAGGGTGTCCCGTCCGGACGGTGCACAGTCATAGTTTTCTGCTGTTCAAACTGAGCACTGTCATCAAAAGCTGGACCACCGGAGGTAGGCGGGCGTCTGACAACCCACCAGAATCCCGACGTGAGCATAGCGACGCGGTCACCCTGAGCATACAGAGCTTTGTTGACATCGCGCCAAGCCTCAGCGGAGGGAAGCGGCGGAAAATAGTTGATTCCCGCCCAGGTGCCGCGGTTCTCCCAGCCGTAAGGCACCACAATCATATGTTTCACTCCAGTGCGTTTTCGATACTCGGCCGCCAATTCCGGGATACGTTCGAGATTCGGCCCCATTGACCCATTATAGCCGTTCGGGCTGCCGAGACCGACAATTACGCCAGCGCAGCTCTCTTTAAGAAACGCGGGGATGTCATCGCGTTGAGTCAACCTGCGTTTGCACCAGAATTGTCTGCGCGCCCAGCGTTTGTAAAGATCGGCGGCATCACGCCAGTTGCCGTTGAAGCGTCCCATGACTGTATCGTAGGGGGTGCCTCCGTCACCGGGCACCTCCGGTCTGAGGTGGCTGATCCTGAGCTCCACATAGCAATCGGAAGCTAGAACTGCCTCAAATTCCTTACAATGGCCGGCGACATCCTGTGTGGCAAGCAAAAGACCGGCTGAGGCGTCATAGAGCGCCATCATCTGAACCGCCGCGCAACCGGGATATGCGCCGTGCAGATGACGGTTCTTTGTTCCCGGTTTGTTCACGACTATGCCGTCGGTATGACTCTGCGGAAAAAGAAGACGATCATCGGATGCATCACTGCCGAGGACCGAAGGTGCGGCGAAGCAGGGATACTGTATAGAGGCCACAGCCCACTCGGATGAATTTTCAATGTCGATGGAGAAGTGCAACAGTTGATCCGCCCCTGCGGTTATCCTGGCTGTAACACTCATTTTCTCCTCCGGTCCGTCGCTGAATTTCGCGTACAGAGTTCCAGAAGATTCCTTGCGCCACGCCAGCTGTCTGAAGTCATCCGAGGTTATATCGAAGAGATCGCCCTTGCGCCAGCGAGACAGACGCAGGCGAAAAAGCGGACGTCGCTGCTGCCGGGCGGTAAAACTGCGACCGGTTGCAGTATCAAACAGATGCCTTAATGAACCGTTGTCGCGGTCAAAAGCAGCCAGCAATCCATTTGCTGCCACCCCGATATGCGAAGTGGAGTCATAGATGCCATCGGCCAGATCGGATGGAACTATCAGCGGCTGGGCCGGAGCGGCCGACACCGCGACACGGTCATCAGAAGTGACATCCCGGAGAACAATATCATCGAAGAGCATGGAAGCGTGCGCCTTTCTGTCCGGAGGCAACCACACACCGAGCGCAACCCGCGTAACCTCGGCATCGGGCAGATACCCGATCATGGACCATCCGGCCTCGCGACCTCCTGCCGGCCAAATCTTAGCAACAACGCTTTCACCCTCTTTAGCCAGCTTAACCCGCATCCATCTTCTGCTGTCAAAAGAATGATTCATCTGACCTAAGGCGAGTGACGGTTTGCCTTTCCCCCGATAGTAAAATAATCGGGCCAGTTTCTTTGTAAGAGTTAAAGCCAGAAAACCCTCATCGGTAATAGCATAGAAATAAGCGGCGGGATCGACCCCTTCGGTACTCTGCAACTTTACGCGGCCCTCAAAAACAAAGGCGGAAGAAATTTTATCCGGCAGAACAACGCGTGTGTGGTGAGGACGACTGGCATTTATACGCAACGCACGATTCGGTGAAACGGCCCCGTCTTCATCAACCACTTGGTCGGCCCATCCCGGTTTATCTCCTTCAAAATCCCAGATGCCAGCCACAGCGGAACAGGCAAGCAGCAGGATCAGCAGAGTCAACTCTGCTTTAAAACAGATATTCAGCCTTTGCATTACTCTTTGCATGGTTCTATTATTCCAAGGGTTTCAAGTTGAGCCGCCCAACAGTCCGTGATTCAACATCCTATTATCTTCCTCATGGTATTACGACGGAGGCTGAAAAAAGTAAATCCTGAAATCACGATTCAGTCGCTCCACGCACGTCACAACTCATGATACCGAAAAAATTTCGGACAGGAAAGCCTGACTTTCAGGTTGCCTCATATTAAACCAGACCGAAAAACAGGTCAATTTCTTTAACCCCGCGATTGGCAGAATACAGCGACTTCTGTTATAATTCTGCTGTGAGAGTTACCAGAAAAGAGTTTATCAGAGGCTCAGGGGCAGTGGTAGGATCGATGTGTGTCCCTTTTTCCGGATGTACACGGCGCAGGGGAAGTGTCAAGCGCGCCATCATTCTCGGATTTGACGGTATGGACCCGGGCATCACTACCCGCATGATCAAACAGCGCAGGCTGCCTAATCTTCAGCGCTTAGCCGAGCGGGGAATGTTTTCGGTGCTGGGAACCTCCACCCCGCCGCAGAGCCCGGTGGCTTGGTCGAATTTCATTGCGGGTGCCGATCCGGGGGTGCATGGAATCTTCGATTTCATTGCGCGTGACGCCGCGACACGGGTTCCCTATCTTTCCACCTCGCGCATCGTTGGTCAGACAAAAACAGTGCGTCTGGGCAAATATGAGTTTCCGCTCAGCGGCGGCGAGATGACAAATCTGCGGCAAGGCCCCAATCTTTGGGATCAGGTTGAGATGCGTGGATATCCGGCCACCGTACTGCGGATTCCCTCGAATTTTCCGCCTATCACGAAACACGGCAGCACAACACTATCCGGCCTGGGCACCCCCGACATACATGGCGGCTACGGCATTTTTACCTGTTTCACCAATCAGATCGGTGAACGCACACGTTCGATTCCGGGCGGCCATATTGAAAGGATCCGACTGCGGAACAACAGGATCGAAACCTCTCTGCCTGGTCCGGCCAACACCTTTCTGGCAGCAGGAGGCATCTCATCCATACCGATCACAATCAACAAAGATCCGGCAACCCCGGCGGCACGGATCAGGATCGGGGAGAATGAACTGCTGCTGAAAGAAGGGGAGTGGAGCGAGTGGCTGCCGTTGCAGTTTGAAATGGTGCCTCACATGGTATCGCTGCCCGGCATGTGCCGCCTGTATCTGAAAATCTGCCGTGAAGATTTTGTGATGTATGTGACGCCGATCAACATCGATCCGGCCGATCCAGCCATGCCGGTAAGCTCTCCTGACAAATTTTCGAAAGAGCTGGCTGACAGGATCGGTCGCTACTACACCCAGGGCATGGCTGAAGACACCAGCGCACTCTCATCCGGTTTCCTGACCGATAATGAATACCGCGAGCAGTCGCTGTATGTATTCAATGAGAGCATGCGCATGTTTCACAGCGAACTGCCACGCTTCACTGAGGGGCTCTTCTTTTTCTACTTTTCCTGTCTGGATCAGAATGCGCACGCCTTCTGGCGCACGCTTGACCGGGACCACCCGCTGTACACCCCCGAGTTGGCGCGGACGCACGGTGACTACCTGCCCTGGCTTTATGAGCAGCTGGACAAAGCCGCCGGCGAGGCCATGCTGGCGTGCGATGACGAAAGCTTTCTGATGGTTCTTTCGGATCATGGTTTCGGTTCGTTTCGTCGTCAGTTCAATCTCAACTCATGGCTACTTGATAATGGCTACGCCACCCCGGTCAACCGTCACGACCGCACCGAGGCGGAGTACTTCGCCAACACCGAATGGGGCGAGACCAGGGCGTACGGACTTGGTATCAACAGCCTCTACCTCAATCTGGCAGGACGTGAACCGGACGGCTGCGTGAAATCCGGTGATTTTGACCGGCTGCGCCGTGAGATTGCCCGCAAACTAGAACAGGTGGTTGACCCCGAGAGCGGCGGGCATCCAATTCACCGTGTTTTTCTGCCGGAGGAGATATATCATGGCGATCAGGTCAAAAACGCACCTGATCTGGTGATCGGTTATCATCAGAACTGGCGGGCCTCATGGGACACAATCCTTGGCAAATATCCTGAAAAGATATATCTCGACAACACCGATCCTTGGAGTGGAGATCATTGCATCGACTCCTGCTTCTGCCGGGGTTGCCTGTTCTGCAACCAAAAGCTGTCCATTAAAAATCCCGGGCTGGAAGATTTGTCACGGCAAATTATCAACTACTTTGAAAGCTGAAATCGCGGATGAACGCTTGAATCACAGAAGCAAGTATCTTAATGACAGAACTCCGGAGAAAGAGCTTGAAATGATTACGATTGTATCAGGACTGCCGCGCAGCGGCACATCAATGATGATGAAAATTCTGGAAGCCGGAGGTCTGCCGGTGCTGGCGGACGGCATTCGCACTGCGGACATCGACAACCCCAACGGATACTACGAATTCGAGCCGGTTAAATCGACATATGAGGACTCCTCCTGGCTGACCATGGCGGAAGGTCGCGTAGTGAAGATGATCTATAAGCTGCTCTACGACCTGCCGAAGGGAACCCGTTGCCGGATAGTCTTTATGCAACGGGCTCTCAAAGAGATCATCAAATCGCAGAACGCTATGTTGCAGCGACGCGATGAAACCGGATATACCGGAACGGAAACCCACAATCTGGTGGGAACATTCGCCGCAGAGGTAAGCTCCTGCAAAAAGTGGCTGGCAGCCAAAGATGATATGCAGGTGATCTATATGAACTATAACCGCCTGCTGGCGGAACCGGAGGCGGAGATCAACAAGCTGAACTCATTTTTTGACAACAGGCTGAATGCTGCGGCCATGCTGGCGGTCATCGACCCCGCGCTTTATCGCAGGAGGGATGATTAGGGTAATATGACGGTTCTCGCATATATCGGTCCAGGGGCCGGTTTTGCCGTAATGGGCTCTTTTCTGATATTCATCGGTGCTCTGCTGCTGGGCGTTCTGATTCTGTTGAGTCTGCCCTTCAGGGTGGTTGTCTCCCTTTTCATTAAACGTGCGAAAGGGCGCTTTAAACGAGTGGTGATCATCGGGCTGGACGGCATGGAGC
Organism: Kiritimatiellia bacterium; assembly: GCA_018399555.1. Lineage (GTDB taxonomy): Bacteria > Verrucomicrobiota > Kiritimatiellia > RFP12 > UBA1067 > M55B167. The sequence goes on from JAGYOL010000038.1 coordinate 6,794, forward strand.
CAGGGCGTGCCAAGCGTCTGATGGAAACGGGTCGCATGCCGAATCTTAAAGCCATGGCAGAGTGCGGTCATTTTTCAAAGCTTGGAAGCACATGTCCGCCGATATCTCCGGTGGCCTGGTCAACCTTCGCTACGGGTGTCAATCCAGGCAAACATCAGATTTTTGATTTTCTGTCACGCGATCTCAACACCTGCCTGCCATTGCTTTCATCAAGCCGGATCACCACCACCGGAAGCGGCACGACGGAGGCGCGTCTGCTGCGCAAGAGCCGTCCGTTCTGGCATCTGCTTGCCGACAGGGGTGTTTCGTGCACCGCCCTGCGTATGCCGATAAGTTTTCCGCCGGAGCCTTACAAGGGACGCGCACTCTCGGCCATGTGCACTCCCGACCTGCGCGGCACACAGGGCGAATTCACCGTTTTCAGCACCACACCGGAGAGTGCCAAAACTACCGGCGGCAAGCGTCTGCCGGTCAATCTCAATGAATCCAGTGCTTTGGGAGTGCTGCCCGGGCCGACACTCGACGGCAACGAACTGGTATTGCCTTTTCAGGTGCGCTGGACGGAAAAAACCATTGCGGAACAGCGCGCCACTCTAAGAATCGCGGGTAGAAGCCACCGACTCGAAATCGGGCGATATTCACCCTGGATTGAGCTCACCTTCAGAAAGCGGCGTACCCGAGTGCATGGCATAGCCCGTTTTCTGCTCAAAGGTGTTGCTGGCAACTTCCTGCTTTATGTCACCCCGCTCAACCTGAATCCGGCTCATCCCGATATGCCGGTCTCATGGCCTAAATCATTCAGTATTTATCTGGCCAAGCTAATCGGCTCCTATGCGACACTGGGGCTGGCCGAGGACACCTGGGGACTCAGTGAGGGTGTTCTGACAGATGACGAATTTGAAACACAGTGTGTCGATATCCATCTTGAACGTGAGCGCATGTTTTTTGAGTCGTTGCGACTGCAGCGGCGGGGCTTTCTGACCTGTGTTTTTGATATAACCGACCGGATGCAACACATGTTTATCCGCCGTCCGGAAAATCCGGATACTTCCAACCCGCTGGCGATTGACCGTACGGCAGACGAAAGGATCAATAAAATCTATGCGCGTTGTGACGAGATGATCGGACGCGTGCTGCACAAACTCGGTCGCCGCGACCTGCTGATGGTGCTTTCGGACCACGGGTTCACCGCCTTCCGACGCTGCGTGCATCTCAACGCCTGGCTGCGTGAAAACGGTTATCTCACTGAGAAGGCGCAGGATCGAAAGAGGAAGGACAGTGATTATTTCGCAAATGTTGACTGGAGCAGAACCAGGGTATACTGTTTCGGATTGGCTGGCGTTTATCTTAATTTGAAAGGACGCGAGGCACATGGCATTGTGAATCCCGGCACAGAAGCAGAAAACCTGATTGCTGAACTGAGGGAAAAGCTGTCCGGATTACGGGATCCCGCTTCGGGAGAAAAGGTTATCCGCAACCTGTATGAGAGCTCCAAAATTTACTCCGGAGCCTACAAATCAACCGCGCCGGAGTTGATCGTGGGTTGGAAAAGCGGTTACCGGCACTCCTGGGAAACTGCGGTCGGCGCAACCGACGGTGCTGTCTTTTCCGACAACACCGACAAGTGGTGCGGAGACCACTGCGTTGACCGCCTGGAGGTGCCGGGTGTTCTTTTCTGTAACCGCAGAATAAAGTGGCACGAGCATCCTCCGCACCTGGCAGATTTCGCTCCTACCGTCCTGAAGCTGTGGCAGATCACACCTCCCCGCTATCTGGACGGAGCACCCTGGGATATTGTTGATTGAAGCCGGGAGAAGTGCCGTGCCCTGCGGCGCACTCATGACTGCATCAGACGGACAGAGCAACTGACGCAGACAACGTAAAATGGCCCCTCGATTTTGAACGGAGCAAGCTGGCCAGCTAATGCGGTTTTTTTAAAAGGAGAGATGAAATTATGTTCGAACCCAAGATCAGAATCAACAAGGCACTTTACGAGCTGGTTGAACAAAAAGCGGATGAAGAGGGCTACTCTTCTATCGATGAATATGTGACGCATATCCTAGAAAAAGCTGTTGCCGATGCTGGCGAAAACGCCTCAGAGGAGGAGATTCGGGAACGGTTGCGCGGTCTGGGATACCTGAAATAGCGGCTTCCTGCATAAAGCGCCGAGCGCGTCGAAACCGCCTGCCGCTGAGAGATGAATCGCACACAAACACATTTGATTTAAACAAAATGAGAGTAATCAACACAGCGATGGATCTGTTAATGACAGCTCTGCGAGAGCTGCCAGCAGAGATCGCACTGGCGATTTATGCGGTGCTGACCGGTATCGTGATATTGCTACTTTTCAAAATATCCTCAAATCCAGCCAGAATTGCCGCCGCACGCAACAAGGCACTGGCACGGGTGCTGGAACTCTGGATATATCGTGAAGATGCGGTGGGCGGGCTGTTCTCGGTTGCACGCGCGATGGGCGGTAGCCTGGGTTATCTCGGCACAATGCTCAAACCGGCTGCTGTTTCAATAATTCCGATGCTTGTGATGCTGGTTCAAGCCAACGCCTGGTTCGGATTTCGCCCGCTACAGCAGGGTGAAAGCGCACTGGTGAGTGTACAGACTGAAAAAGCCGAAACACTTGACACTCTCGTTCTTGCAAGCGGCGATAAACTGAAAGTTGAAGCTATGGTTGCCGTACCGGAATCCAATGAAAAAATCTGGCGTGTGAGAGTTGCGGAAGAACGCGGCAAGGGCCGGTTAAGGCTTACAGACGGCCAGAGTGTGAGTGAAAAGTCGGTTGTGACCGGCTCCGGGCTGTCGCGCGTCTCGCTTTTGCGTACGGCCAGCAGATGGGAGCGCATTCTTTATCCTGATGAACCTCTGCTGTCACAAGGATTGCAGCAGATCAAAATCTCCTATCGCCCGGCACGTTACAATTTCGCAGGTTTGGAACTATCATGGCTTGCATATCTGCTGATTATTTCACTGGCAACCGGCCTTGCGCTGAAAAAACCAATGGGGGTTGAGTTCTAATTCACGTATCCGCTGCACAGACCCGCCAGTGAACCTGTTCACAGCTTTTGAAATTCAACTCAACTTTTCACCTTTTTTACGCAACCGCTCGTATAGCTCGGGACGTTGACGCGCCTTCAGCAGCAGAACAACCGGTGCTCCCTCCAATCCGAAACGCTCACGCAGCGCACGGATAATGAAATCTTTATATTGTTTGGTGACCAATTTGGGATTGTTGACAAACATGCGGATACGCAGCGGCGCCTTGCCGATCTGCACGGTGTAATAGACCTTGAGCCGTTTTCCGCCGCGCCGCGGGGCACTCACGCGCTGCATTGCCTCGCTGATCGTACGGTTGAGCAGCCCAGTCGGCAGTTCAATCCGGGTTTGCGCCGCGACAGTATCTATCACATCGATACTTCTGCGGACATTCAAACCCTTCAGAGTGGAGGTGAAAACAACCGGGCAGAAATTCATGAACGGCATCATTTGACGAATAACCGGCTCAGCCTGGGTCTGGGTCATCCCCTTTTCGACGGCCAGATCCCATTTGTTCATGATCATAACGCATCCCTTTTCCTCTTTAAGAATCAGTTCAGCAATGTGCTTGTCGCGGCTGGTAGGCCCCAGCTCGGGATCCATCACCAGCACCACGACATCCGCTTCCTTAACGCTCTCTTCGGCACGGAAGAGGCTAAATCGTTCGACCGAGTTGTCAATCTTGTGTTTATGCCGCATACCTGCCGTATCAATCAAAGTGTAGTGACGCGCCTGATCGCCCCTGCCGATTGTGAAAGGCACCGCGATGGAATCACGCGTTGTTCCGGCAACCTCTGAAACAATCACTCTTTCACTGCGCAACAGGCGGTTAATGTATGATGACTTGCCCGCATTAGGACGTCCGACCACCGCAACCTTCAACGGTTCCGTCACGGTTGTGTTTTCAATCTGCGGCAAAGATGGCATAACCTCATCCATTAAGTCCCCGACACCGCGATTATGCTGAGCAGCAACCGGGAAATATGCGAAACCTAGACGGGCAAACTCCTCGGCGTCTCCATCAAGCACGGGTTGATCGCATTTGTTGACCGCCACCACGCAGGGCACACCCTGCCGCCGGATGATCGAGGCAACCTCTTCGTCCATTGGGTGAACACCCTGCTGCACATCTGTGACCAGGATAACTGCCGCCGCATCCTGAATGGCCAGATCAACCTGAACGCGTATATTTGATTCAATCAGATCACTCTCGCTCTCGCCATCCAGCACCGTTACCCCACCGGTATCAATCAATGTGAAATGCTGATCACGCCAGCAAACCTCACGCATCAGGCGATCACGGGTGACCCCGCTCTGATCGTGAACAATTGCGATGCGCCGCCCCGCAATTCGGTTGAAAACCGCCGATTTGCCCACATTCGGGCGTCCTACAATCGCCAGAATTCTTCCTTTGTCTCTCTGTGTCTCACTCATTTGCACCACATTATAGAGCTTACCGCGAAAATTTAACACTGCAAATTTCGTTCATGACCGACAGACCGATCAGCAATCCGTCTGTTGACCGGCTGAAATTGCGTCAGCTCAACATTTACACTGGAATTCGTATGGGGAAAACTCTATAATGTCCCCAGTTTTCAAACATGGGGGAGATGCGTATGAAACACACATATCTTACAATACTGGCAGCCGGTTTAGCGACACTGGTCTGCGCAAATGAGAACCAGACCAAGGTACCGCAAACAGAAACCACGACATCGAAGGAGTCAGAAACCATGCAGATACTGATCGAAAGCTCACTTGGCGATATCGTAGCGGAGTTATATCCTGAAAAAGCACCGTTGACCGTAAGCAACATGCTCAATTACATTGACGCGAAATTCTATGACGACACCATATTCCACCGTGTAATCGACGGCTTTATGATCCAGGGCGGCGGTTTCACCAAGGAGATGGTTCAGAAAAAAACCGAACCCCCTGTGCAAAATGAAGCCGACAACGGACTCAGTAACACCCGCGGAACCCTGGCCATGGCACGCACAGCGATTGTGGACAGTGCTACCAGTCAGTTTTTCATCAATCTTGTCGATCGCAACACCTTCCTGAACCACACCGCCAAAACCGACCGCGGCTGGGGGTACTGCGTTTTCGGCAAGGTCGTCAGCGGCATGGAGGTGGTTGACAAAATCGCCAAAGTCGCAACCGGTAGCGTCGGACGTTTTCAGGATGTGCCCGAAACACCGGTAATTATTAAACGCATCCGCCGCTATGAGCGAAGTGCCGACAGCGGGGAATAAACACCCTCCCATGCCGCCCGGCCCTGACTCAGCGCATCACCGCTCCGGCTCTCTGTCGGGAATATCAGCACGCACAGCCGGCAAATAACCGGGCAGTGCAGCTGAGCGAACGCGGTTTTTCAGCAACAAGGAAATTTCAGTTTATGCCGCCCGTTTCCTATAATGATGAACATATTCTGACTCTTTCAGCGATTGAGCATATACGGCAGCGAACCGGCATGTATATTGGACGTACCGGTGACGGATCGCAATATGAAGACGGCATATACATGCTGCTGAAAGAGGTGCTCGATAACGCTGTTGATGAGTTCATAATGGGCCACGGCAAACGAATCGATATCACTATCGACTACGAGAGCGGCCAGGTCAAAATCCGTGATTTCGGGCGCGGCATACCTCTTGGCAAGGTTGTTGAGTGCGTTTCGCAGATCAATACCGGCGGCAAATTCAACGATGACGCCTTTCAATTCTCTGTCGGAATGAACGGTGTCGGCACCAAAGCGGTCAATGCGCTTTCAGAGGACTTCGAGGTTCGCTCTTTTCGTGACGGCAGCTACTCTGAAGCCTTTTTCAGGCAGGGCGACCTGATTTCACGCAAGCAGGGCCGCAACGCACGTAATGAACGCAACGGCACCTATGTGCGTTTCATCCCGGACAAACTGATCTTCAAGAAATTCCGTTTCCGTGAGGAACATGTTCTACGTCGTCTGCGGATGTACGCCTATCTTAATGCCGGCCTAAGCTTTTATCTCAATGGAGAGCAGATAATTTCTCAGAACGGGTTGCTGGATTTAATCTATGACGAAGCAAAGTTTGAAACTCTTTACCATCCCTTTCACTTCCGCACCAAAAAACTCGAAATTGTGTTCACTCACACCAACCGTTACAGCGAGGATTACTACTCGTTTGTAAACGGACAGTACACCAATGATGGCGGCACCCACCTCTCCGCCTTTAAAGAAGGTATTCTTAAAGCGGTTAATGAGTTCAGCAAAAAGAAGTACAACGGAGATGAGGTCAGAGAGGGCATCATCGGAGCGATAAGCATACGACTGAAAGAGCCGATTTTTGAGTCGCAGACAAAAAACAAGCTCGGAAACCAGGAAATACGCTCTGAGCTGGTAGCGGAAATCAAGAAGATTACAGAGGAGATGTTCCACCGCGAACCGCGTGAAGCAGCCAAACTAATTGAGAAAATCGAGGAAACCAGCAAACTGCGTGCCGAGCTCAACTCAGTCAAAAAACTGGCACGGGAGCGTGCCAGAAAAACAACGGTGCGGGTGCCGCAGCTCAAAGATTGCAAGCACCACCTCCGTAAAGGAAGTGCCAAAGGAATTGAAACAATGATTTTCATCACGGAGGGTCAATCAGCCGGAGGGTCCATCACGCAGTGCCGTGATGTCATGAATCAGGCTATTTTCACACTCAAAGGCAAACCTTTGAATGTGTGTGACCTAAAACGGGATGCCCTCTACAAAAACGTCGAAATATATAATCTGATGCGCAGTCTGGATATTGAAGAGAGTGTTGATCATCTTCGTTATCAGAAGGTCATTATCGCTACCGATGCCGATGTTGACGGTTTACATATCCGCAATCTGCTGATCACCCTGTTTGTACGTTTTTTCAAACGGGTGATTCAGGAGGGTCACCTATACATACTCGAAACTCCGCTCTTTCGCGTGCGCAACAAAAAAGAGACACACTATTGCTACAGTGAAAAGGAGCGTCTGACTGCGATGGAAAAGTGCGGTCGGAACCCCGAAATCACCCGTTTCAAAGGTTTAGGCGAGATATCACCTGCGGAATTCAAAGGTTTTATCGGCAAAGAAATTCGTCTGACTCCGGTTGACTGCAGCACCGATCATGCTCTGGATGACACGATAAACTTCTATATGGGACGCAACACCCCTGAACGCCGAAACTACATTATGGACAATCTGGTTATTACCGAGGAGTCACTGTCGTGAGCAGATCACCGCGCAAACGAGGTCGGAAAAACGAATCGTCGATGACAGAACCGCCGAGTCTCTTCGATGATCTCAATCTGATCGGTGCCGCCGCCGACATCGATTCACACACAGGTGAATCGCAATCCGCCGACCTACACGACGGCAGCCGACATGGCGGCACAGGGCTGCTGCACGAGTTGATTGACGACAACTTTCTGCAGTTCGCCTCATATACAATCTGTAACCGCGCCATCCCGACCGTTGAAGACGGATTGAAACCAGTGCAGCGGCGCATCATGCACGCTCTGAAAGAGAAGGATGACGGACGCTTCATTAAGGTCGCCAATATTGTCGGCCATACGATGCAATACCATCCGCATGGTGACGCATCAATCGCCGATGCGATTGTAAACCTGACAAACAAGCGCTATCTGATCGAAGGCCAGGGAAATTTTGGCAACATTTTCACCGGCGACCGGGCCGCCGCCTCCCGTTATATCGAGTGCCGTCTAACCGAATTAGCACGCAGTGAGCTTTTCAATCCCAAAATAACCGATTTCATCCCGAGTTATGACGGACGTAACAAAGAGCCGGTTCTGCTGCCGTCAAAACTGCCGCTGCTGCTGATGCTTGGTGCCGAGGGCATTGCAGTCGGCCTTTCTACCCTGATAATGTCGCATAATTTCATCGAACTGCTGGTGGCACAGATCGCCGCGCTGCGTCGGCAACCCTTCAGCGTGCTGCCGGATTTCCAGACCGGCGGCACAATCGATGTGGGGGAATATGCCGACGGCTACGGCAAAATCAAGGTGCGAGCTGGCATAAAAACCCGCGATAAAAACAAATTGGTGATTTATGATCTACCCTGGAGTCAGACTACTGATTCACTCATCAACAACATTGAGGAGACAATCAAAAAAAAGAAAATCGGAGTCAAGCAGATCAATGACTACACCGCCGAGAGGGTTGAGATTGAGCTGGTGCTTTCCCCCGGTGTGAGCCAGGAGAAAGCTATCCAGATGCTCTATGCCTTTACCCACTGCGAAACTTCGATCAGCTGCCGTCCGGTTGTGCTTTTCAATAACCGCCCCACAGAGATGAGTGTGTCCGAGATCATCAAGGCCAACGCACAGCAGCTGATGGAGCTGCTCAGGCGGGAGCTTGAACTGCGGCTGCGGGAGCTTGATGATCTCTTTCACAACAAAACTCTGGAGCAGATATTTATTGAAGAGCGGATATACAAGCGAATCGAGGAGCAGGAAACCTGGAATGCGGTCCAGCAGGCTGTGCTCAGCGGATTTGATCCTTTTCTGAAACGCCTGCGCCGTGCGATCACTGAAGAGGATGTTGACCGGCTGCTACAGATTAAGATACGGCGCATTTCGCGTTATGACATCAACCGCAGCCGCAAAGAGATTGAAGATATTCTTGCCGAAGAGGAGCGTGTCAAAGGCAACCTCAAACAGCTCAAACGATACACAATCCGCTATCTGAGCAATCTCATAAAAAAATACCAGAAATATTATCCGCGCCTGACAAAAATAAACAAGGATGGTTTCAAAGAGGTTGAAGTGCGTAAATTGACCGCCTCTGAACTTTCCATCAAACTGGATAAAGAGAATGGCTACATCGGCACTGAAATCAAGGGTGAAGAGCTTTTCAAGTGCTCTTCTAAAGACAAACTGATTGTGGTTTGGAACGACGGCAGTTACAAGATGATCCCGCCGCCCGAAAAATTCTTTGTCGATCAGAACTTCATCTATTGCCAGAAATTCAACCGCAGACAGGAGTTTACCGCAGTCTATCGTGAGCCTGATTTCGGTATCGTCTATATCAAACGTTTCTCATTCGGCGGCGCAATACAGAATAAAGATTACTCGCTGGCACCTGAAAACAGCAGGATGCTGCTCTTTCAAGAGGATGCTCCCGAACAGATATATGTAAAATATAAACCTTCCAAGGGACAGAAAATTCATCAGCAGGTTTTCAACCCGGATGATGTCAAAATCAAAGGCGTGGCGGCACGAGGCATCCAGATGACAACCAAAGCTGTCGCCAGAATTGTCACAAAAGAACCGCAATGGTGGGATCCGGAGGCTAAAGGCTCCAGAGGAAGACTCACTTGATTCACCTCGGCGCGGAACCCAAAGTTTTCATTATCTCTTATGTTCAAAATGGCCGGCTACTTTTCCTGATCGCATAAATACTATTTTCACACTCTTAGACCGACCCGCTTCTCCTGTGCCTACAGAGCGGCACTGCGCACCTTACTGCTTGCCGTATTTTTTGGACGAGAAGGCGCGGTTGAAGGATGAAGGATATGACGAGAGCGTCCTCACAAACACGAAATACTGTTTTCTGAAGAACCCGGAAAATCTGACGGAGAAACAGAAGCTGAAGCTGAGTGATGTGCTGCAATACGACCTCAAGAGTGTCAGGGCGCACCTGCTCAAAGAAAGCTTTCGACTCTTCTGGGAGTATAAAAGCCCATACTGGGCGCAATGGTATCTGGAAAAATGGTGCGCACGGGCCATGCGATCCCGTCTGAAACCAATGAAAGATTTCGTCCGGATGATCCGCAGCCACCAGCCCTTGATTATGAACTGGTTCAAGGCTAAAAAGCAGTTCAACTCCGGTATAGTCGGGGGACTGAACCGCAAAGTGAATCTCGTAACGAGAAAAGGATTCGGTTTTCGGAGCTACGAAGTGCTCAAAATCGCGCTATATCACACTATGGGCGACCTGCCCGAGCCAGAATCCACCCACAGATTCTGCTGAAGAGGCAATAAGATATAAAAATCTTAGTAGAGTTGTCAACAGAACGCTTCGGCCAAATTCAGTATAGCAGTTTAAAGTTGTATGTTTATAAAAGGAGGTTGTTGTGTATGTACGAAACGGTTTCTTTGTGTCGGGTTGTTTGCTCGGCGTTTTTTTTGCGGTGCTGGCGTGTTGTGTTCCGCTTCAGCTTGATGCCCTGACGGTTACCGGCAACGGCTATACGATCAGCAATGGTGACACCACGCCGCAGGCCAAGGACGGCACTGATTTCGGTTTGGAACCTATCGGATTTTACAGACGCAACACCTTTACGATCGTGAATAACGGCAGTTCGTCGATCACGATCGAGAATATCTTCAAAGAAGATGATTTCCCGCCGCCGCCGCCCTATACCGTCTATAAGCATAGTTTCTTTATTTACGACATTACACCCGGGGCGCTCGCGCCCGGCGAGAGTTGCACCTTCAGCGTCAGCTTTGGGCCCCAGTTTTACGAAGCTGGAAAGGCGTCGATCGTGATCTCATATTCCTACAAATTCAACAATTATCAGTACCGGTTCGCCGTGGCGGGCGAGACCGACGAAATTCTGCCGCGTATCCGAGTCTATCAATATTGCGGTATCGAGGTGCCCAATCAACTGGTCTCCGCGTATCAGGAAAACGTGGCGCCGCCGTGCGTCGACAACGGCACGGATTACGGGGCGATTCCTGTGGAAGACGGGAAACCTGACTATCAGCTTTCAACGTTTTTTGTGATCACCAACACCGGGCCTTCCTCGATTTCAATCTACAATGGCGCAGGGGGCGATCCTGTGCATGTGACCGGTGATCAGGATGATTTCAGCGTCATCCTTCAGCCGACCATCACCTCCATTCCGCCGGGCGGAACCTCGATTTTTATGGTTCTTTTCGACCCGACCGCGGGGGGAGTGCGTAATGCCGAGATATCATTCAATTATGACGACGGGTGGATGCCTTCGTATATAGACAATGACACCTACATCTTTCCCGTGACCGGTGTGGGTCAGGCGCCGGAAATCAACATTCCGCAAGTCTTGACTGGCGGTACGTACGATTTTGGAATCGTTCCCGTCTCATCGGGAACAAAAACGGACTCCTTTACAATCGAAAATCAGGGTCTGTACGAACTTGATCTGACCGGTG
>JAGYOL010000039.1 GCA_018399555.1 Kiritimatiellia bacterium
GCATCCACTGCCGGTGATGATGGTGTTGCCATTGGTCAAGCGCTCAGCGCAGACTGGCGAGTGCAGAGCCGGATAATCGCGGACGCAGTTGCCGTCACGATCGTACTCCCGCACCGTTCCCTCGGCGGTAAACGGCACCAGATAAGTTCCCGCCTTTGTTTTGCGACACATGCGAAACTGCGCGTGTGGATTGGTCTCGGTGGTCTGCAATTTTATCTCGTGCAGAATTTCATTAGCACGATTAACCTCAATTAAGCGGCACTCACCCACGATTCCGATCAACACATTGCCGTCCGGCAGCGGCTGGCAGGTCGGCACTTCATTTGGCGGTTGCACATTAAACTCCCAGACAACCGATTTCGATGGTGCGATCTCCTTAACGCCATGGCGCCATGTGGTTAAGATATTGCCATTATCAAGCAGCCATGCATCCTGCGGATTGGGTACGTTGTATTCCCATATAATGCGGCCATCGCTGTCGCGCAGGTAGACGCTTTTTCTGGCGTGACTTGTTCCCAAAAAAGCGTGCGGCTCCGCTAAGGCAGTCATAGCTGCAAATATAACTATCAGTGAGCGCATAAAATATAGTCCTTATCGTATTATCAGAATGGTGCCTTTGGCAACATAATATGCGATAACACTATTGCCTTCGATCACCGCATTGTAGCTTGCGCCGTCTGAGCTTGTAATATTCCATCCATGCAGAACCGAAGCCCCATCAAGAGAGCCCGCACTAAAAAGCGTGATCATCTCAGGCAATGGAGATACGCCGGAAATCTCTCCGCTCAGTCTCTCCGGCAAAGTCAAAGTGCCGGTTACAGCAACTGAGTCGCTTACGACGTTGAGGCAATCAAATTTAGGGTTAGCTCCATTTTCAAGTGCCAGATTTCCGCCAAAGTTCAGCGTGCCGGTCGTGCCATCGCCGCCGGGAAGCAGTGCCGCGCCAGATTTATAAACGACATTCGAACTTAAAATTGTGCCGTTTCCGCCAAGTGCGGCACCAGCATGAATTGTAACGGTATTATCGGTACCGGTTGCGGAACCGCTGGTATTGGCGGCCAGCAATATGCCGTCAACAACCGTCACCGCTCCGACCAGCGTATTTGCGCCGGAGAGGATTTGAGTTCCTGGGCCGGTTTTCGTCAACTGCACATTATTTTGACCAAATGCGGTACCGTCGCTACCGATAACACCGGCATAGACGTAACTCTCGCCAGCAGCCACGTTAATCGTCCACTTTTGCATTTCCGCGTAAGATTTATCGGTTGTGATGAAGGCTCCAACGTTGCCTGAAAGTCCGGCAATCGTCAAACCAGTGACATGTTGCGCACGAGTATAAATCTTACCGGAGAGCAATTTCAGCACTGTGGTATGAGGCAACACATCGGGTTTTTCCAGCCAGAGCGATCCCTGATACCACCAAGTAGCGGGCGGATCCAACCGAACAACCGTTTCACCTTTATAGATAAGCGAGCCGGTGAACTCGTTTTGACGGAAAGTAAAATAACCTCCGCTCTGTCCGGTAAAACGCACTCCGCCCTCGCCCGAAATAGACTGCGTTGTGAACCGGGTATTGTTTTGATTGTAATTGTAAAGCACATTGCCCGACTCAATCTCAATCGATGATGTCGGAAAGTTTTTAAGGTGCAATGTGCCGGGACCCTTTTTAATAAAATTACCGGTTAGAGTTGTTGACACGTCAAATCCTACATCCATCAGAGTGTTGCTAACCGCGATAACCGGCATCCCGGAAGAAACACTCAGATTTACTGTACCAAAAAAGATATCCCACCAACCGGTTGTGTCCGGAGTGGTATCGTTGAATATCATCTGTCCCAGCGTAATCGCATGTCCGTCCAAATCAATCCGCTGTTTAAACGCGTCAACCGCATCAAAATAAGCAATTTTATCAACGCCGCCAGCTATAACCCCGTCGTTCCAGTTGGCGGTATTGGCGTATGAATATGATATCTGCTCGTTCGCGCCGCCCTTGTTCCAAATGCCGCTCTGATCGGAGTGATAGGAGATGTCGTAGGTCACCCGTTTATTTTCCACATCATCAATGATGGTAATACCGGTGCCGAACTTACGTCCTTTGATCAGCCAGCCGCCAAAGGATTTTTCGCCGCTGTTGGTGATACCGTAGGTCAGCAACACACCTGACTCAAGAAAAGATGCATCTCCAAGTGCTTGCATATTTATGGTGCTGAACTCCGGCAGATCAACCGTATCAAGAACTGATACATGATCACTGCCCGTTGCATCATACTCCCAATTATAAGTAAACATTGACTGTGCCACTAAATTACTAAAAGTTAAAGTACCGACAGTATTGGTGCCGCCCGGCAAAAGTGTGCTGCCATTCTGCATGGTTGCCATCGTACTGAGAACTGAACCATTGCCGCCAAGTGCCGCACCGTTGGAAACGCTGAGTGTCGTGTCGTATCCGGTACCGGAACCGCTAGTGTTATTTATCAGCAATGAGCCTTCATTTACCGCGATAGTGCCAAGCATGGTATTTGCTCCGGTCAATGTCTGAGTACCGCCACCCTTTTTAATCAGTGTAAGCTCCTTGGTCAGGCTGTCAACGTTGGCATTGTCAACTCCGATAACCCCGTTAAAGGTATGGCATTCCCCGACGGCAACCTCAAGATTAAGAATCTGTCCGACACGGTCGGTGGTCAACAATGTGCCAACATTACCGCTCAGACCCGCAACCGTAAGCCCACCGCCGCCTTGATTGCGCAGATAGACCTTACCGCCGAGGATCACCAGCAACGATTCATGTGGCATAACATTATTTCGGTCGATAAACAGTGCGCGATGAAACCATGCCATCGCAGTGCCAGGTTCAAGATCAACAATGGTACGTCCGGTATGACTCAATTGTGCCAGATAACCATTGAACCCGAAAAATCCGGCGGCCTGTCCTGTGAAACGGAGATCACCTGCGCCGCTTATATTCTGATACTTAAAATTACAGAACCCGCTGTTTTCATAATTCAATTCGCCCGACGCGATATTTATGGAGTTAGTCGGAAAAATCAGCATTTTCAACGATCCGTCACCGCTCTTAGTAAACAAATTACCGCTAAGAGTGAGATTGCTGTTCAGGGTTGCGACAACATTGCTACCCGCGACCGTAACAGATGGCGTGCCAGATGAGACATCGAGATCAAGATAACCATTGGCGAGGACCCAACTGTCACCTGCAACCGGATTGATGTCGTCAATCAACAGGTGTCCGACAGTACGGCTGCCCCCTGCCAATGAGATTATCTGTTTAATCAAATCCAGCTCGCTGAAATCCGCAATCGCATCCGATCCATCCGCAACTACACCGTTGCTCCAATTCGAAGTATCCGACCAGAGATAAGTGGGAGCAGGATCATCACCCGACTGAGTCCAGACTCCGTCGGCAGCTCTGCTGAACAATGTAAAAACACACACAATCAGCCACACAACTGTTTCGCGTTTCATATCATTCTCCTTTAAAAATAAGCAAGAACAGAGATGGAGACGCTGATCAGCCACACAATGTTGAAAAACGAATCCATTACCATAAGAGACAAATTATCAAAAAGTTGAATATATGTCAACCGGTTGAAAAACAAAAAACCTGCTGCACTATCCACTCTTCAAAGCCATCTGCTTTTTTATGAATCAAGCAGACCGTATCCCATACGTTTAGAGATATCACTGGTGCATTTAGCAACGAGCGCACCATATTTTTTCATTTCATCACTACCCATGCGGCTGGTAGGCCCGGTAACAGTTACGGCTGCGATCGGATAGCCGTTGCAGTTAAAAATTGGCGCGGCGACGCAGCAGATGCCGTCGAACTCCTCAGCATGATCTTCCCAATAGCCCAGTTTTCTACTGCGATTCAATTCAACATCAAACTTTCTGCGACAAGTTATAGTATTAGCTGTAAATGATTTAAAAACATAACCATCGAGGAGTCGTTCGCGCTCATCTTTAGGCAGGTGCGCCAGGATTGCCTTAGCCGGCGCGGCTGCATGCAAAGCGTGACAGGCACCCGGATTACACACAAAACGGAAGATATGCAGAGATTGAATTTGTTCAAGCACAATGCCCATACCATGTTCAATTATGGAAAGCAGCACTGTTTCACCCGACTCATCTCTGAGAGTGCGCATCAAAGGCAGAGAAGCCTCAAGCAGACTTTGCTCTCGCACACCATTCAAAGCCAGACTGGCGGCTTTGTGGGTCAACCGATACTTTAAAGAGTCGCGATCGCGCTCCACATAACCTTTGTGCTCCAGTGTCATTAAAAGTCGCAATGTGCTGTTAACCGGCAGAGTGAGGCGCTCGGCTACCGCGCTGACAGACTGATCATCTATCTGCGCGTGCATATCTTCAAGAATATCCAAACCCCTGACAAGTGCCGGAGCCAACGGCAACTTTTGCGTTCTTTTGCTTTTCATGGATATCAGCATAAACACTTTTGCAAAAATACGCAAGGGAGGGAAATGCTAAAGAAAGTTTTTCGCTTTTAAGACATCGCTATCAATTTAACAACCAAATGAAACAGCCAGAGAGCACCGCCGAAAAGCAGCGCGAAAAGACACAGCAATGTGAAGAAGAGCCAGGTCATTCCAGCATAAAGGCGATCCCAGACGCGATGAATATCGTAGATCACCAGATAAAGAGAGGGCACAAGAAAAAGGGTGATAAAGGTTGCGAACAGTATGCCGAATCCGAGTGATATCGCCATCGGTACCATGAAACGCGCCTGGCGCGAAGTCTCAAAGATCATCGGCGCCAGCCCGAGAAAGGTCGTCAGGGTTGTCAGCAGAATCGGTCGGAAGCGCCGCACACCGGCATTGACGATCGACTTATGAATGGCACAGCCGCCTCGCACCTCTTTGTTGGCGTAATCAACCAGAACCAGCGAATCATTAACCACCACACCCGAGAGTGCCACAATGCCCATCAGGCTTATCATGCTGAGCGGATAACCCAGCATCACATGCGCAAACACCGCTCCCACAATGCCGAAGGGAATGCAGGTCATGATGATCATTGGCTGGGTGTAACTCCTGAAGGGAATCGCCAGCAGAGCATAAATAACCAGCAGAGCGAAAACAAAACCCTTGGTCAAAGCCGACATGCCCTCGCGGATATCCTTCTGTCTGCCGCGGAAGACCTGCGCCAGTCCGGGATATTTTTTCTGCAGCTCGGGCATGATGTCACGCATCACCAGATTGAGAATCCGTTCGGACTCACCGCGCGGATTAACATTGGCGGTGACGGTAAGCAGACGGCGTCCATCCAGACGGTTGATCGTAGTGTAGGCCCGTCCACGGTCCAACACGGCGACATCGCGCAGAGGAACGTCTGTACCGGATGGGGTACGCATGAGCAATTGATCAAGATCGTATTCGGAACGCCGTTCATGTTCCGGCAGCCGTACCATGACCTTGATCTCATTACGTCCACGCTGCTGTCTGAAAGCCTCGGCCCCATAAAAGGCGGAGCGTACCTGGCGGGCGACATCGGCGGCGGTCAGGCCGAGGGCCAGCCCCTCAGGCCGCATTTTAATATCGTACTGCGGTTTGCCGTCCGCATAACCGTCATCGATATCGGAGACGATCGGAAACTCCGCCAGTCTTTCGGCCAGCTCGGAGGCTGCCGACTCAAGCATATCGATATTATTGTGGTACAAACCGATACTGAGTGAGGCTCCGCTGCCGGGGCCACCGCGATCGGCTTCAAAGAGCATGGTCTCCACCCCCGGAATAACGCCGACCTCTTTCTGCCACAACTCGGTGAACTTTGTTGTGGGAATCGGTCGGACTTCCGGCTCGGTCAGATAAGCTTCAACCATCACCACATGACTTCCTGAGACTCCGTTGTAGGAACGGCCCACATCGGCATACACTCCGAAGGATAGATTGGTGCCGCCATTTTCAGCGATAACCTTGCGGGCGGCCGCCACCATTTTATCACGCACAGCGAAGGTACTTTCAACCGGCGAGCCATAGGGCAGAACTGCCGTGGCGGCGGAGTAATCCGACTCCACACTCATCATCGCCACCAGTCCGATCCGTCCGCTTCTGATATAAGCAACCGTTGCGACCAGCAGAAATATGCCCACAGCGATCACCAGATAACGCAAATGCAGCGTCAGCTTGAGGATCGGCTGATAGACAAAATTCACAAAGGCGAAGAAGACGCGGTTGAATCTCATTTGGAAACGGTGGTACGCACGACTGATAAAAAATCTGCGTCCACCCTGCTTCAGATGACCCAGATGCGACGGCAGAACAAAGATGCATTCCATCAGCGAAATAAAGAAGACCAGATTGACAACCGCTGGAATAACGAACCAGATTTTACCGATTATGCCCGGCAGAAACATCATCGGGATGAAGGTGACAATATTGGTCAGCACGCTGAATGTCACCGGCATGGCGACCTCACGTGCACCGCGGATCGAAGAGAACATGGCGTCATCACCGATCTGCCGATGTTCAAAAACATTTTCACCAACCACAATTGCGTCATCCACCACAATGCCCAGCGCAATCAGAAAGGCGAACATTGAAATCACATTGAACGAAACGCCGAACAGGGGCAGCAGCAGCAGACCACCCAGAAATGAGATGGGAATGCCCATCATAACCCAGAACGCCAGACGCGGCTCGAGAAACAGCCCGAGAATTGCCAGTACCAGCACCAGCCCGATAACACCGTTTTTCATCAGCAGCTGAAAGCGCTGCCGATAGATGTCGGCACGGTTGCGTCGTTCACAGATTTGCAAACCTTCGGGCAGTTCGCGGATGATACCATCGAGCACCTCACGCACTGCGGCGACAACCGTCAACGGCGTCTGATCGCCGATTCGGAACACATCCATTTTAACCGCAGGCACTCCGTTCCAGAGCAGAAAACGTTCGTTCTCTTCATCGAAACCATCCTTGATTTCCGCCATGTCACGCAGCCGCACCACCGAGCCGTCAGCGGCAGTGATGATCGGCAATGCGGCGAACTGGCTGCCGTAGTCGCGACGCTCATCCATACGCAGCAGGATTTCCCCGGAGGTTGTTTTGACACCCCCGCCCGGCAGTTCAACCGCCAGGGCGCGCACGCGCTCGGCAATGTCGGACAGTGTCAGACCGTAAGCACGCAGTATATCGCGGGAAGGGGAGATCGTAATCTGATAGGGGCGCACCCCTGAGATGGTCAACTTGGTTATATCGGGATGTTCAAGCAGCTGATCTTTAATAAGCTCCGCCTGCTCCGCCAGAACATTCTCCGGGACCTCGCCGAAAAGCACAAAATCAATCACATCGCGCTGCCGGGAAGAGAGTGCCACAATCGGCCGCTCCGCATCTTCTGGAAAGGTTCGAATGCGCGCGACCTCCTGCTGAATATCCTGATAGACTCTCTGTCTTTCACACCCCTCGATCAGCTCCGCGGTGACTGTGCCGCGCCCTTCCCTGGCCACGGATGTAACCTCTTTCACATCTTCCAGCCCGCGCAGATTTTCCTCTACGACCATCACAATACCGCGCTCGACCTCCTCCGGACTGGCACCGGGATAATCGACCGAAACGGTCACGAAATCGAGGTCAAAATCGGGAAAGACCTCTTTCTTGATCGAAGTCGAGGTCAGCACTCCCCCGACCAGCATAACAATCATCAGAAGATTGGAAGCCACCGGGTTGCGAGCCATCCAGGCAATCGGCCCCTTGGAGGTGTTTTTATCAGCTTTATCAATCATAGTTGTTATCACGCTTTTTGCAATGCGCACATTTCCAACCTGCATCAGGGCGCAGTTCTGCTCCCGACATCCCGGATCAGCATACCGGGTACGGCGGATGGCACATCGGTCGTGACAATCACATCGCCGTTTTCAAAACCTTCACGCGTAAAAACCCTTTCAGCATCCCGCCAGATCGGATCAATTGTTCTGAAGATGATGCGAGAGTCATCACCGACCACATAAACCACATCACCGTTATGAACGGCAGGTGAAGGCAGCACAAAGACATTCTGCAATTCACGCCCGGCGATAGCCACAGAAACAAAGCTGTTCAGCAGCAGCGGAATCTGGCCGCTCATGGGATTTTGGACATCAATCAGCACTCTGGCCATTCTGCCGAGACTCTCGATCTCCGGAACCATATTGCTGACACGTCCGTGCCATTTAACGCTGTCACCGAGTTCACCGGCGGCATACAGCTCAACCGGTGCCCCCGGAGCTCCGTCGGCGGGAAAATCAATCCAGCGCAGCCGATCAAACGCCACAGTTGCATCAACTCTGAAGAGCGTAGCGTCAACCAGCACCCCCATTTGACTCTGTGTGCTGACCTGCGAACCGACTGAAACCGCACGGCTGAGCACCAGTGCGTCGAAGGGCAGGGTGATTTCTGTACGACTGAGATTGAGTTTAGCCAGCTCGAGTGCTGTTTGGGCCGACTCCAGACCGGCCTTCACCTTGTCAAGATGCGGTTTGCGCAGAGTCAAAGTCTTTTCAAGCTCAGATATCGAATCGCGGTTTTCGAGCAGCTCCCACTCATGCCGGGCAACATTCTGATAGCCCAGTTCCAGCTGGTAATTATACTCAGCCTGTACCAGTTCGCTTTCAGCCTGTCGGACAGCCAGCCGATAGTCATCACGGTCGAGCCGCACTATCACCTCACCCCGAGGAATAATCTCTCCAGGTTCAAAATTCGGATTCAGCTTCTTGACCTCGCCCGAGACACGGGCCTGAAGCACAACCTCCTCGACCGGCACCACCGTGCCGGTTGTCTGAATGCGCACCAGCGCATTGCGGCGATTTATAATTCGGGTCTCGACTGAAACCGCCCGTTCGCCTGGTTCGGCACGGCTCTGCTGAGGTGCAGTCGCTATCAGGTGTTCATAACAAAGTATCGCACCGTAAACCACCGCACAGGGCAGTGCAATACGCAAACCCCATAAAACCGCTGATCGAAATTTATTCATGCATCACACCTTCCAGCACCTGGCCTCCCAGAGCCTGATATAAACTGATCTGATTCATCAGCATCGAGCTCAAGGCCGCCAGAGCGCGTCTTTCAGAGTTCTGCTTGGCGGAGAGCGCCGTAAGCACATTCAAATATTCCATCAATCCTTTGCGGTAGCGGTTGGTACTTTCGCTCAGAGTCTTCTCATTCACCGCGATTTCATTCTCGATTGCCGCAAGGTAGGCGCGCCGCATTCTATCGCGTGCCAATGCCTGCTCAACCTCGCGTAACGCCAGCAGCACGGTGTCGGTATAGCGCGCGAAACTCTCATCGGCCTGCGCCTGCGCCAGACGAAGCTGCGCGACACGTCTGCCGCCATCAATAATGGGGCCGATCAACCCGGCAGCCAGATTCGCATGCCAGTTTTTGAGAAGATCCCCAACCTCCGGTTCTTCAAAATTCAAAGCTCCGCTCAGGGTCAGAGAAGGAAAGCGGTCGGCATGACGTGCAGCGGCACTCCACTCCCTCGCCTGCAAATCCAGCCAGGCTGAATGCACATCAGGGCGGTTGGCAAGCAGATCGGCCGGCAGACCAACCGCCGTAAGCTCACCCGGTTTCGGCAGGGTGCCTTCATCAATTGCAACCGGCAAGGGTGCTGAAGCGGGGGTGCCCAGCAGATTGTTAATCTCTATCCTCAGGTCTGAGCGCTGTTCCTCTATCTGCGGCAGCAACGTGCGCAGAGAGGCAACCTGACTCTCCTGTTGATAGACATCAACTGCCGCCGAAAGGGCGGCACGCTGACGCACCTTTAATATTTCCAGAGCCTGAGTGCTGGTTTTGATCTGTTCTGAAATCAGCCGCTCCTCCATAACCGCGGTCTTATACTGAACCCAGGCCTGTGCAATCCGACCTGATATCAGCAACGCAGTTGCCTCAACCTCCTGTGCACCGGCATAGCTCATAAATTCGGCTGCCCGTACATCCGATGATACGGCACCCCATATATCGAGCATATAAGCCGCATCCAGACCCAATCCGTAATTTTCCCACGTATTGTCAACTGTGAAGGGTGATGTTTGCCCCTCTTTGCTTACAGCAGCAGAGCCGGAACCATTCAACGTGAATCTGCCTGCCGCTCCCGCTATGATCATCTGCTCACGCGACTGGCGCAGACGCGCTAATGCCGCAGCAAGGTCAAGATTGTTGGTGAAAGCGGTTTCAATCAGAGTATTCAGCTCGCGGCTGTTGAAAATCTCCCACCATTTCCGGGGTAAAGTCACTTCGCTGAAAATATTGGTCGCACTCGCAAGCTGCGCATACTCTGCCGGAAGCAGTGAGGGATCAAGCTCCCGATGATGCGGTTCGGGCGCAAAAACACCGCATCCGGCAATTATGAAGATCAACCCCGTCAGAATTGCAGCGCAGATAATTTGCGAAATAATCAGTTGTAGAGTTTTCAGTTTACGCACTGTGCGCCTCAATTTAAATATAGTCCCCGTCCGTGAAGAATCTGTTTTTTTTCGAGTCTGTATTATGCCTTTGAAATATCAGCCAAACCCGCCATGGCAAAAGAGTAAATGATTTCAGAAAGTTTTTCGGTGTCCTCCCATATACCGAGACACTGCTCTGTATAGCGCTGATCCAGTGATGTCTGCATGATACCCATCACCTCTATCAGATGAATCAGGGGGCTGTAGATGCAGAAGGCCACCATGGCGATCGTCGGCGGATCAAGGTCGTGCCCGACAATTTCACGTATGAGCGCAAAAAACCAGCTGCGTTTCTCACGCATGTGTTTTTCTTCCAGTTCGGGATACACCGGTGAGGGTTTGCTCATCTCTTTACGTCCGATCTGTGCCAGATATCCCCGTAACCCCTTATCCTTACTGGCACTCACCCGCCAGCGAACAAATCCGCGCAGACGCTCCGATGCGGAAGCCTGCTGATCAATGAATTCATCAAAATCCCGGTCACTGAAAGCACAGAGGTAATCCCAGACCCTCAGATACAGATTCTCCTTGCTGCCGAAATGGTAGTTGATGGCCGCAATGTTGACCTTAGCCTTGTCGCTCATCATCTGATGAGTGGTCCCATGATAGCCATGTTCCGCAAATAACTCCGCCGCAGCCAGCAGTATGCGTTGCTTGGTCGATTCCGACTTCTTTTTCATGGCGTGAATCTACCATTTTTATATTGCCATTTCAAATGGATATTTAAATAAACAG
Source organism: Kiritimatiellia bacterium (assembly GCA_018399555.1). Taxonomy (GTDB): domain Bacteria; phylum Verrucomicrobiota; class Kiritimatiellia; order RFP12; family UBA1067; genus M55B167. The sequence goes on from JAGYOL010000039.1 coordinate 11,183, forward strand.
CATTTTCCACTCTTTCGCAGCCAGACGCAAAGCATGCGCACGGTGTGATATTTTATTTTTAATCCCGGCATCCAGCTCGGCGAAGCTCTGAACATAGCCATCGGGCACAAACAACGGATCGTAACCAAAACCGTTTTGTCCGCGCGCCGCTGTTGTGATCCGTCCTTCGCAGGCACCATTGACGAGCCACTCGCGTCCGTCGGTCGCGCACAGTGCGATTGCACAGCGAAAACGCGCCGTCCGGTTTGTCGTCCCCTTTAGCTCACTCAGCAATTTGAGATTATTGGCGTGGCAGTCGCAATCTTGACCGGCGTAGCGCGCCGAATAAACACCCGGGGCGCCATTCAACGCATCAACTTCAAGGCCGGAGTCATCCGCCATTGTCCACAACCCGGAGGCATCACAGAGAACACGCGCTTTTTTCAAGGCGTTACCTTCAAAGGTATCGGCATCCTCTTCGACATCCGCGGGCAGACCGGCAAGATCATCGGCCGCAATCAAATCGAGTTTGTCATGTTTGAATATCCGCATTATTTCAGCGAGTTTATGTCGGTTTCTGGTTGCCACTAACAATTGCATAATATCTCCTGGTGGCGCGGCAATTATACCGTGCCACAGTAACTCTCCAACTCACTGGAATTTCCTCAATGCTCTCTGCGTCTCTGCGCCGGGAGCTTCACATCAACGCGCCGAGGGTCACATTTTCCCAGCCCGGCAGATCCAAAAAATGTTCCAACAGCACCGCGCAGGCAACTGCGTCATAGAGTGCGTCGTGCGCCTCGCGCCCAGGACAGAGCTGACGGACGCGCGGCAGCAGCCCAAGATCGCTGATAACACTGTCGAGTGCTTTGCTGGCCAGGCCAGGGTAGTGACGACGCGTCAATCTAAGTGTATCAACCCACGGCCCCAAATTATGTATCGGCGCGATTCGAGTGAGCACCCCTCGTTCAGTCCCGATATTGTGAGCAACAAGCGGGCGGTCGCAAAGCCGGGATGCCAGTTCCGGCCAGAGCAACTGCGGGGCGGGGGCTGCCATGAGGTCATCACGCAATTGCGCATGCCGTCCCGGTGCCATTGGATTAAAGGGGCGTTCGCCTACATGCAGAAGCGACTCAAACTGCGTCGCTGGCTGAACTCTCCCGTTTTCCAGGCTCACAATTCCGACCTGCCAGGGCTCAATCGGCCAGCCTGCCACCGTTCCGGTAGTTTCAAAATCAATAATTGCAAATGTGCATCCTCGCGCCGTTATATTTTTATGCGTTGCCGCTGGTGTCATTAGGCTCTATTCTCTCAACTCTGTTATAAAAACAAAAAATTGGTTGTAGTAGCGGTTCTATGAACGGCATCATGTCGTTCTGAGAGCGACTACTATACACTACTATCCATCATTTTCGTGTTTTTTATGCACGTTTTTCAATAACAGTTCTCATAACCTCTTTTAAATCATGATGTAGCGACCAACAAAATTAAGGGGAAATCATGCAATTTGAGGAGATTACCGAGAAGCAAAAGGAATCGAGTCGCTATGCGGCTCGATAAAAAAAGCTGCATTCACCAGGTAAAGATGATCTATTTCACGAGCCGCAAAATCGACTTGCTTTCCATAATTCATCACGTTAAAATGTAGAGATTGTTGTTGAATTGACTGTCGGACGGCTTTGTCGAGAAGGCCTAAATTCGGCGTGCGCCCGGCTGCTGGCGATGCTTGAAGCGGAAGGAGAAGTCACATGCGATTATTTTCACTGCAACGTTGCTGCGTCTGTCTGCTTACGGTGCTGCCGCTGATCGTTTCAGCGCAATCCGGCGAAACCGGCACCGATAGAGGAATAAAAATATTCAATGGTACCGATCTGGCAGGCTGGGCCGGAAAAGAGGGCTGGTGGTACGTTGAGGATGGTGCCATAACGTCTGAAAGCACTCCGGAAAAACCATGCCGCAAATGCAACTATCTGATCTGGCAGGGCGGCGAGCCCGCCGACTTTGAATTGAATCTTGATTTCAAACTGAGTTCCAGAGGAAACTCCGGAATCCAGATACGATCCAGGCGTGTCGGCAACTGGGATACCTTCGGCTATCAGGCCGATATGAGCGGTGACTGCAAACTGGTCGGATTTGTCTATCATCATAAACGCGGCCTGATTGCCGGACGCGGCGAGGATGTCACCATCAATGCCGACGGGACCAAGGTGGTGCGTAAATTCGGGGATCCCGCAGAGCTTATCAGGGCATATAAGCCGGAGGAGTGGAACCATTACCAGATAGTCTGCCGAGGTCCGCGGATTCAACTGTTCATCAACAGCACGCTGATGTGTCGTTTTGAGGATAACAGCACCGATAACGGCGCGGAGGGTGGAATTATCGCATTGCAAATGCACCCCGGCCCTCCGATGAAGGTGCAGTTCAAAAACATTTTCTTAAAACAGCCGGACAAATCCGGCAACCGCAGCAGAAAGGTGGAATCACATGCAGCAGAGTAATAAAGAACATACGATGTTGGGCAGGAGATCGTTTGTCAAAAGCGGCGCAGGTCTAGCCGCCACTCTGGCACTGCCGACCATAGTTCCGGCAGGCGCACTCGGACGGGATGGGCGTAAACCGCCGAGTGAACGTATTGTGATGGGAGTAATCGGCACCGGCGGACGTGGCACGCACGACATGCGCTGGCTGCTGAGTCAGAGTGACATTCAATTTACGGCAGTCTGTGATGTGCAGAAGAAGAGTCGTGAACGTGCCAGACAGATCGTAAATAAAGCGCACAAAAACGAGGACTGCTCTGTTTACCGTGATTTCCGGGAGCTGCTTGCTGAAGAGTGTGAGATCGAAGCTGTGCTGATCGCAGCCGGCGACCGCTGGCATGCCCCGCTTGCAATCAAAGCGATGCAGGCAGGTAAAGATGTTTATTGTGAGAAACCCGGCACCCTTACAATCGCTGAAGGACAGGCATTGGTGCGGAGTGAACGCGAGACAAAGCGAATTTTCCAGACCGGTGCTCAGCGTATGAGCGAAGCCAATTATGTTTTTGCCGGAGAGCTGCTGCGGCAGGGAATGCTTGGTGAAGTTCAGACCCTCCGCGCCCATCTCGGCTATCTGCCGGCCTGGCCGCGTGTGAATGCGAAACTGCCGGCCATGCCCGCGCCGCCGCCGGAAGAGCTTGACTGGGATATGTGGATCGGGCCATCGCCTTTCCGTCCTTACAACGCCAGGTATCTGAAGCCGTGGCCAGTTCCGGGTTGGTACACCCAGTACGATTTTGCCGGAGCGATTCCGCAATGGGGGTCGCACACCATCGCGCAATGTCAGCTTGATATGGGACTGGCAGAGACTTCAGCACTGGAATATGAATACCCCGAAGGTGGAATCAGCAAAGCCAAGAGCATGACAATCCGCTTTGCTGGCGGAATAAAGCTGGTGGCGCAGCTCGAAGGCTGGCGCGGTTCATGTGGTGTGCGTTACGAAGGCAGTGAGGGCTGGGTTGAGACAGCCGACGGTTATGAACGACCCGAGCTTTCAAACCCCGCTCTGTTTAAAGAGTACCGCCGGCTGGTCGACGGTTATAAGCAGCGTACCGGACGAACGCTCAATCACCTGCGTGACTTTCTTGACTGCGTACGCTCCAGACGCTCTGCGCTGGCGCATACCGGTGTGGCCCATCGCACCATGTCAACCAATCTGATTATGGATATCGCGCTGGATTTACAGCGCAGTCTGAGGTGGGACCCGCAGAAAGAGGAGTTTGTCGACGACGCACAGGCCAACCAACTCCGCTCACGCGTGATGCGTGCACCCTGGCGGATCGCCTAGTAATCTGGCAGATTTCTCCTAAGTCCGTCAAACTACCTGTTTTCCGGCTTTGCATCAGAAGAGATCACACTGCAACCGCGCTTGGAACTGCGAACCTCGCAACGAACACACAATGAAAAGCCTGCTTTTTTTTATACTTTTTTTCTGCACAATGTCCGCAGGCGCAGCAAAGGATCGTCCGCTGCTTCTTGCCAACTACTACGTCTGGTATCATGACGGTACTCACGCCCGTTTCCCCTGGGCAGGATGGACGCGACCCACCGCGCATACCAATCAACTGGCACTGGCCTGTCGCAGACCGGATGGGCCCCCCGTCGCTGCAGCGGCCTACCCGCTGGCCGGTCTGTATGACAGTGCCGACCCTGTCACAGCCGACTGGCATATCCGTCTTGCACAGGCGGCCGGCATTGACGCATTTTTAATCAGCTGGTGGGACACTCATAAGGGCAGAGATAAAAACGCGGATGCGGGAATCATTGCAGCTGCAAAGAAGCATAATTTCAAGTTCGCTCTTCTGGATGAACGGGCCCAGTTTCATAGTGACTTTGAGTGGTACAAACAAGCACTTGTTAAAAACCTGAATAGATATAAGAGCCATCCCTGCTACCTGAAAATTGAGGGCCGTCCTGTGATATATCTTTATCAGGTGGCGACCAACGCAAAGCTTACCCCTGCAAAATTCACTGAGCTGAAACGTCATGTCGAGGGCGAAACCGGAGCAGTCTATTGGATTGTCGATAAAATCGCGCACAATCATGCCGCACAGCGAAGCGGTGATGCGGACAGAATCAAGCACATTCCCGCTGACTGGCTTGAAACCCGGGGCATTGACTGCTTCGCATTTTACAGCACCTTCAGCAATTTCCGGGCGCATAAATACGAAGACCTGATCGGCAAGTATCGCCATATAGCCGAACTGGCGCACAACGCCGGCAAAAAAATCATGCTGCCGGTTCATCCGGGACACAACAATTCACACTTCCGCAATGATCACTATATCATGCCGCACCGCAATGGACATACTCTGCGGGATTATCTGAAAGCCGCAAAGAGTGCGGGTGCCGATTACATAATGATCACCAGTTGGAATGAGTGGCCTGAAACCACCGTGATTGAACCGGCGTCAACCTGGGAAGATCCCTACCGTTATATGAAAATTATTGCTGAATTTCAAGGTGTGAGCGCTGACTGGCACTCCATCCGCTTGAAAAAAGCCGAACCGTGAAACTGAATCAGCGGCTGCTTATCGCCTGCCCCCCCCTTGAGCGGCGGCGGCAAACAATATAACTGACCTCATATTACGCACCTCGACTTGAGAAGTGATAGATTAAAATCCTGTCTACAATACACAAGCTACAGAAGATACAGCGCGGAGTTTATAACTCCCGGCTGCGCAGACAGCTTCTGAAATCGGCAATCGTCAGATCGGCACCGGCATCCATCAACGCCTGGGCTGAAAAGGAGGTTGTCACGCCCATGCAGAAGCAACCTGCCGCCTTGGCGGCCTGCACCCCGCTGACAGCATCCTCAAAAACCACACAGTCAACCGGATCAACCCCCAGGGTCTCCGCTGCCTTAAGAAAGATATCCGGCGCAGGTTTTTTATGTTCGACCGCACCGCCGTCAATCAGAGCATCAAATATCTCCGGTTGCAAACCGATGGCCTTGAGATTGACCTCCATCTTGAACCGGTCGGCACTGGTGGCGATCGCCAGAGCAACGCTGTTGGCGGCGGCCTCTTCAATGAATTGCAGGACACCCGGCACCGCTTCCAGCCGGCCTTGTACGCACTGTGCGTAAATTTGATAGGTTGTCTCTTTATCACGCGGAAGGGTCAGGGTTATACCGTATTTTTCCGCCACCCCGCCAATAAAACGTTGCTCGCCGGTTCCGATGAACGGACGGAAATCCTCCGGTTGCACAATCTTATTATAAACAGTTTTAAACATCCGGCAGGCAGCCTCGGTGATAAACTCTTCAGAATCGCACAGCACACCATCCATATCAAATATATAAGCACTTCGCATATTTGTAATCTCCATGTTTTTGCGGAGTGGTGCATTTAACACATTCACCGGGAAAAGTCAAATGCTTAAATACGGATGGAGCGAGCGTCTGTTTCATGGCCGGCATTCCTGCGCATGGCCAAGGTCCGCGACGGCTCCAGTTCTTTGTCGAGATCTGAGCTACTCCCCAAAAACTGGACAGCATGTTAAATAGAAATCAATTCACAACGCCCCCGTATTAGTTAAGTCAGATCAAATCAGTTGGTTCATGCCTTAAATAGAAATCAATTCACAACCGTACTCCTTCTGGAACCATTCAGCAAGATGTTGGTTCATGCCTTAAATAGAAATCAATTCACAACAAAAAACGAGATGTGCAGTCTATTTGTGAGTTGGTTCATGCCTTAAATAGAAATCAATTCACAACGATGTGCAAAAAGGAAGATCAATAATTGTTGTTGGTTCATGCCTTAAATAGAAATCAATTCACAACACAAGAATCATGCTCACGAAATCCTGAGAGTTGGTTCATGCCTTAAATAGAAATCAATTCACAACTGTCAAAAGGTCTAAGCAGGGAGCAGATCGGTTGGTTCATGCCTTAAATAGAAATCAATTCACAACAGTGCGGATGTTAATATCTATATTGCGGTCGTTGGTTCATGCCTTAAATAGAAATCAATTCACAACAGTCAGGCCGGTTTGCACGGCTGAACGAAGTTGGTTCATGCCTTAAATAGAAATCAATTCACAACACGCTGGTTGATCTTGCATGTACAGATACAGTTGGTTCATGCCTTAAATAGAAATCAATTCAC
>JAGYOL010000004.1 GCA_018399555.1 Kiritimatiellia bacterium
AACCTGCCTCAACGGGATGTCCGCGCAGGGGCAGTTTTCAACCGGAAACCTTCGGGGTCTCAGGAGGAAAACCGGAGCTACGAAGGCGGACTGAAAAAAGAGCAGCTCCGGCTCGTGTCCGGAGCTGCGAAACCATAGCTGAGTTCTCTTATTTCTTGTCTTTGCCGGGCACCGGCGCGACATTTTCGGCGGGCAGCACCACATCGCCGCTCTTTTCAAAATCGTCGGCGGTCGGTGTGCAGATCTGCTTATAGTAATCAGGATCGTTATCCTTGGGATCAAGCAGCTTCGACATCAGAACCGTCTGTCCGGTGTAGGCCGCGATACGTCCGAGAATCGCGGTGGCACAGGAGAGAGCCACCTGCTCGCCCTCGTTGAGAACATCACCACTGACAATACCTTTGAGCAGATCCTCATGTTCATGCACATACGGATTGCCGGTGTGAGCACAATCCTCCAGCTCCACTGCGGAACCATCCAACATCTTCACACTGCGCGACTGCCCTATAAATTCACAGTTCGGTGTGCGGAAGTGCTCGCTGACATTACCCGAGCAACCGGAAATCTGACGGCACATACTGGCGATATGCACACCGTCACCATAGTCGAAATCGACCGCAAAGCAATCATACTGATTGCCCGAACGGCGACGGTGACGGGCACCGATGGCCGTGGCCTTCTCCGGTACGCATCCGATAAACCAGTTAGCCACATCAAGCTGATGCACATGCTGCTCCACGATGTGATCGCCGGAAACCTCCATCCAGTTGACCCAGTTGTTGGCCAGATAACCGGCATTGGTATCAGTCGGACGGCGGTCGCGTACCCACAGAGCACCCATGTTCCAGTACACAGCACCACCGTTGATCTTGCCGATCTTACCGGATTCCAGCAGTCTGGCTTTCTGGAGATAGACTCCCTGATGGCGACGCTGCGTACCTGCCACGACAGCCAGTTTCTTCGCCTTGGCCTCAGCGGCAGCCGCCATGAAGCGGCGCACACCGGCACCGTCAACAGCGACCGGTTTTTCAGCGAAAACGTGTTTGCCAGCCTTGATCGCAGCTTCAAAATGCGGCGGACGAAAACAGGGCGGTGCAGCAAGAATTACAATATCACAATCTGTCGCTATCACTTTCCTGAAGGCGTCGCCACCAACAAATGCCTTGTCAGCCGGTACGCCGAACTTTGCAACAGCTTTATCAATACGATCCTGGAAGAAATCGGCCACAGCTGTGATTTTAACGGAGTGCCCCAGGTTTTTGGCGGCCTCTATCAACTGATTGGCCGCGCCGCTTCCCCGTCCGCCCGCACCGATAAGACCGACTTTGAAGGTTCTGGCAGCCCCCTGCGCCCTGACGATTGAAGGTGCCGCAGCCATCGCAGCTGAAAATACAGCCGACTTTTTCATGAATGAACGACGATTGTCCATAATCTTCATCTCCTTGGTTTATTTGATATGAAATCAGATTTCATGCGCCCGTGCGCGTTCAGGCCATAGCCCACTGTTGATTTAGAATCTTGACCATGTTTTTGATCAGACGGATCTGCTCTTCCTGCGGCACCGATTTTTTGGGATTGGCGGGATCTTTAGGCCAGCCGCCCTCAAAGCTGACCGCGCCGCGATAACCGATCAGTTTAAGACCCTTAAAGCCGTCCACATAATTATCAGCCTCAGCATGAACACCGGGGATGATACGTTCTTTCAGGCCAGCGATATGCACATGTGCCAGAAGATCACCACCGCTTATGAAAGCCCCCATGAAGCTGGTTTCCTCAAGCTGCATGTGCCAGAAATCACCCATTGTGGCGCAACCCGGTCCGATATCCCGCGCAATCGAAGCACCGTCGGCGACCTGACGCAAAAAGGGAGTTTCGTTACGACGCAACGGTTCCAGCACAATCGCCGTGCCATGTTTGTGCGCGTGCTCGGCCAGCCGTTTGCCGATGTTGGTCACAAAATCCTCGCGCAGCTCCTTGCCGCTCAAATGACCGGGCTCACTAAGCTTGCGGCGTGCCGGACAGATAATCAGACCAACCGACTTCATTTTGCCGAGTGCCTCGAGACTCGGCAGAAACTTCTGCACCTCGGCCTCGCGCTTTTCAGCTTCCGCATAGGAGAAATCGCTGGGACCGCAGGCTGTCGCAATGAACAGATCGCGTCCCTTCATCGCCTCTATCAGCGCGTCACAATTCTCAACCGGCCAATTGTTGTGGGATGGAATCTCAACCGCCTTGAATCCGTTGATCTCCAGAAAATCAAGCTTCTCTTTCATCTCCCCGCCTGGAATCTTATGCCATTGCAGACAGAGATTCAATTGAGCCGGCTGTTCCGGTGCTTTAAGCTTGGGCATTCCGCCCTCCGCCGCCTTGACGGCACCCGCACTACATAGTGTTGTAACTCCTGCCACAGCTGATCCTTTCAGAAACGATCTTCTTTTCATGATTAATCTCTCCCGTTTTACGCCGATTCCACCCGCTCTTAAAAACAATTATCCCAATTTAAAGTAAGTAGCATGATAATTTGTGCCAGGCTACATGTCAAGAACAGCTTTTACAGATGAAAAAATTGTGATATTAAATGCGACGACCATTTCATCAAACCCCCAGTAAGATCAAAATCTACACGCCATTACGCGTTCCGCTTTTGCCTGCCACGGCAACATCATTATAAGCTGCAAACACCAGTAAAGGCCCACCATTGAAGCTCAGCGAGAACCGGGTGCTCTCAGCTTCATTCAGCGCGGCCTGCCACCAACGGCTGAGCTTGAGCGCCTTGAGCGGATAGCGCAGACCTTCAGAGGTTACCGCCGTGCCTGGGTCAAATGAAAAGATTGATATCTGCTGCCCCGGAAAAGAGTTAACGGCAGAACTCTCGGTTAGCGGCAGAAAAAGTCCTTGGTCTGTCGGCATCACAATATCAAGCTGACGGGCGAAATCCACAAGCAGTGCCAGGTTAGCCAGGGTATGATCTTCACGCCCGCCGGCAGCACCGATCACGGCGATCTTGTACCAGCCGTTTTGAAGGCAGAGTTTGAATGCCTTGGTTAGATCATTGCGATTCTGATCGTTATCTGCAACTATCCGATCATTAAAACGCGCCCGCGCCACGCTGGAGATGCTGTCCATATCGCCGACTATCCACCGCGGCTCATAACCCAGTCTCACCAACTTGTCCGTCGCACCGTCACAACAGATGATGCGCCGCGCCTCTTTCAATGCCTGTAGAGGTGCCGCATGTCTGGGCGATGCGCCGTTAGCAAATATCACCGTCCTGTCAGCAGATTCAAACATGGCCCCATTATAACGCAGATTTGGCCTACACCTCAACAGACAACACGTTTATTTCAGCCTTCAAGTTTGTATCAGCAAGCTTTTCCTGATAGAATGGGGCTTAATACTGCAGGTGCATTATGCATCTTTTACGCAAGGAGTTTTTTATGATTTGTGATACTGACACATGGTTTGATCATCTGAGTTCAAAAGCGATTGACAGCACACTGGTTGAAAACTCGCTGTATGCCGAGCATGATGTCAAACGCGGGTTGCGCGACATATCAGGCAAAGGGGTAGTGGCCGGTCTGACCAAGATCGGAGAGGTTCAGGGCCTCACCACCATCGGTGAAAGCGATGTACCCGGTCCCGGATGCCTGCGTTACCGTGGAATTGATATCGCTGAAATAACCGACGGCTTCATGGCGGAAGAACGCTGCGGTTTTGAGGAGAGCTGTTATCTGCTGCTCTTCGGCGAGCTGCCGGATATTGATGAACTGCAACGTTTTCAGGAGCTTCTTTCGTCCTACCGCAGCCTGCCTCACCGTTTTGTGCACGAGTCTATTTTAACTATGTCCAGCCGCAATGTGATGAATGCCATCTCACAGAGCGTGCTGGCGATGTATGTGCTTGATGAGCGTGCGGATGATACCAGCATTAAAAATGTTCTGCGTCAATGTCTGCAACTGATTGCTGCTTTTCCTCTGCTGGTCGCCTACTGCTACAGAGCTCACGTCTATCGTTTCGGCAACGACAGCCTTTTTATCCACAGTCCGCGCTCAGAACTTTCCACCGCAGCCAATTTTCTTCACATGCTGAGAATCGACAACGCCTACACGCCTCTTGAGGAGCAGCTGCTTGATCTGGCACTGGTGCTGCATGCGGAACACGGCGGCGGCAATAATTCATCATTCACCACGCATGTTGTGTCGTCCAGCGGAGCCGACACCTACTCGACGATCACTGCGGCGCTTGGTTCGCTGAAAGGGCCTCGTCACGGAGGGGCAAACATCAAGGTCTATCAGATGTTCGAGGATATGAAAGCTCAGGTCAATAACTGGGAAGATGACGTTCAGATCGAGCAGTATCTCAACCGTCTCCTGAACAGAGAGGCGTTCGACCGCGCCGGCCTGGTTTACGGTATAGGCCATGCGGTTTATTCTGTCTCTGATCCACGTACCCTGATCCTGCGGGAACATGTCCGTAAACTGGCACAGGAGAAAGGTTTTGATGAAGAGATGCGGCTTTATGAACGAGTTGAGAAACTTGCCCCTGAAATAATCGGGCATAAACACAAAATGTACAAAGGGGTCAGTGCCAATGTTGACTTCTATTCAGGCTTGCTGTACCGCCTGCTGAACATCCCGCCCGAGCTGTTCACACCGCTTTTCGCCATGGCTCGTATTGCCGGCTGGAGTGCGCACCGGATAGAGGAACTTGCAAATGCCGGCAAAATCATCCGGCCGGATTACAAAAGTGTCGCACCGCAACGGCACTATCTGTCAATGGAAAAACGTAGGCAGGGTTAAGAGAAAATCAGATCACTTAACGGCAAGATTTCAGCCCCTCTCCCCCTTAAACCTGTTCAAACAGATATCGCTGACCGGAAGCTCCTATGACTGCGCGACTGCTGAAGTGCTCGAGTATTCTGTCGGTTGCGACAGCCCCGGTGCAATGGCAGGGCACAATCAGTTCCGGCTTCAATTGTTCCAAAGCTTCAATTGTTCTGTTAATCCGCTCATGCGAGGCGTTAACCAGATGCAACCCGCCGATCACTGCGTAAATGCGTCCACCACCGCTGATTTCAAGCACGTGCCGCACGATATTGACAATACCGGAATGGGAACATCCCGCGCAGATCACCAATCCCTGCGTCGTCCGCAACCAAAGCGCCTGATCATCACTGATCAAATCTTCCACTCTTCCGTATTGATCCAGAAAAAACGGACCGCCGGTGTCCTCGAATTCGCTCACTCGCGGCACGTAGCCCGTCAACCCGATCTGTTTCGTCAGCATCACGGGTTCCTCGCTCCAGTGCCTGCGACTCTGCGGAAGTTTATGAACGGCCTCACAGACCGCGGGAGGCATGCCGTTGGATTTCACGCGTTCGGGGCGCACACTGTAACGTGTGCTGAGCGCAGCGGGGTGCGCATAAAAATCGACGCTCCCGCCAACGGAAAGCAGTGCCTCCAATCCGCCGGAATGGTCATAATGTCCATGACTTAGCGCGACGGTATCCACCCCTTTCAGATCGATACCGAGTTTGCGGGCGTTATTCTCCAAAACCTGGCGTTCCTGCCCGGCATCAAAGAGAATCTTCCGCTCGCCGTCGCTGATATGCAGAGAGTATCCATGCTCTGTAATCAGATCCGGGGTTGATGAAACATTATTCACCAGGATAGTTATTTCAAAATTCCCGTTCATAACATCTAAGTACGCCCGTTCCGTCAGTGATCGCAGATGTTTTCACCTGTGGCAAGTGTCCCCTGCAACAGTGCGCCGACAAGCGTTTCGGGATCTTCCGAAGAGGCTCCGATGATGACCTCGATGCCGCTCTGCGCAAACAGGGCCTGTGCACGCTGTCCCATGCCGCCAGCAATAATGGTATTCACACCTCTCTCGGCCAGCCACCTGGGCAGCGCACCCGGCTCGTGCGGCGGTGGAACATGATCTTCGCGTCCCGTGATTGTTTGGTTCTGATCGTCAACAGTTATAAACGCAAACTCCCCGCAATGTCCGAAATGCATCGCCAGTCTGCCGTTAGCCATAGGTATTGCTATCTTCATTGTTATTCCTTTTCCAATTTTTCGTTAACCGTACTGCACACCAAGTTGCTGTATTATCGCCGTCATACTGTCCGCCGTGGGAGTACGGGCAAATTCCGAAATGAAAGGTCTGCCGCTGTCACAGGCCTGCGCTACCTGCGGATCAACCGGTATTTTGCCAAGGAACGGCACCTTCATTTTACGCGAAGTCTCATCACCCCCCCCCGAGCAGAACAGTTCACTCAACTCTCCGCATTTCGGACAGACAAAGCCGCTCATGTTCTCGACAACCCCCAGCACAGGTATGTTCAAGGCGCGACAGAAATTGATTGACTTGCGCGCATCCGCCGACGCCACCCGCTGCGGCGTGGTCACAATCACCGCACCTTCCAACCCTTCAACCAGTTGGCAGAGCGAAAGCTGTTCATCGCCGGTTCCCGGCGGTGTATCCACCACCAGATAATCCAGGTCACCCCAGGCGACATCACTGAGGAACTGCTGAATCGCACCCATCTTGCGTGGACCCCGCCAGATCACTGCATCATCCTTGTCTGCCAGCAGAAAGCCAATCGACATGACCTTCAGACCATCCTTGTCAATCGGTGCGAAACCGTCAGCCGCCGCCTGCGGGCGAGCATCCTCCATCCCGAGCATTGTCGGGATGCTCGGTCCGTGCAAATCTATATCCAGCAACCCCACCCTTAGACCGGCAAGCCTGAGTGCCGCCGCAATATTAACCGCCACCGTACTTTTGCCGACACCGCCTTTGCCTGAAAGCACCACGATCTTGTGCTTGATTCGGCACATACGTGACTGCAAGCGCTCTCTGCGTGCAAACTCTTCATCACTTTCATTGGGACGTCTGGCACCGGCAGAACACTCGCTATTGCCGCCATCAGCACACACACTGCTGTTATTCTGATCTTCGCCTTTTTCGTTCATAATCTCCTCAGTTACTCTTGATGTAATCCCATATTGCCCGGATATCGGCGGCGGAAGCAGCATCGGTTTCCACAACAGCCTTTGCCTGAACCTGAGCCGCCGTTACACCCTTATCATAGCGGATTCGTCCGGTAATTTCAGCACCCAAATCCACAGCACGCGCCTCAATGCGTTCGGTCATCTGTTCATTCAAATCCCATTTGTTGACACAAACCGCCGATGGAATCTCAAAGTGTGACGTGAGTTTCAGCACGCGTTCCAGATCGTGCTCACCTGAAACCGTCGGCTCAGTGACAACCAGCACGCGGTCAGCACCGGTCAGCGACGCAATCACAGGGCAGCCGATGCCGGGCGGACCGTCAACAATCACCATCTCACATCTTTCGCGCTCCGCCAGTTTACGGGCTTCGCTTTTCACCAGCGAAACCAGTTTGCCTGAATTCTCGGCCGCCACTCCCAGCCGGGCGTGCACCATCGGAGCGCAACGGGTCTGCGAAATCATCCACTCCCCGCAAACCCTCTCCGGGAAATCAATCGCTTTTTCAGGACAGAACCGTACGCACACCCCGCAACCTTCGCAGGCAATCGGGTCTATCCGCACCAGACTCCTGCCGTTCGTATCTTTGTACGAGCGCACCGCATTGTAGCGGCAATAGAGTGCGCAAATTCCACAGTTTTCACATTTATCAGGGTTAACAACTGCCTCACGACCGCTTTTGAAAATATGCTTTTCTTTGATCTCAGGTCCAAGCACCAAGTGCAAATCAGCAGCATCCACGTCGCAGTCCGCCACTACGGCATTGTCCGCCAGAACCGCCAATGAAGCCGTCACACTCGTTTTTCCGGTACCACCCTTACCACTGATTATTACCAACTCTTTCATCTCAGTTCTCCCCGACAGCAGTGCCGCTTTTAATGATTTTATCAAGAAGCAGCCTGAAAGCACCCTTATACTCCGGCAGACTCTCCACAATCACCTCACCCCGCGAATAGGCTTGCGCGATACGCCGATCATCAGGTAATTCCATCAGGACAACGATCCCTTCAGAACGACAATAGTCCATAACATCCGCGTTACCCGAACCAGCCCTGTTTATCACAACTCCGAAAGGCAGATTCAATGCCCGCACCATATCAACAGCTAACTTGAGATCATTAAGACCAAACGGTGTCGGCTCCGTAACCAGAACAACATAGTCAACATCACCCAGTGCCGCAATTACAGGACAGGTCGTGCCCGGCGGCGCATCAAGAATAACCAGACCCTGTTTCCAAACTCTTTTTTTAACCGCGTTGATCAACGGCGGTGCCATTGCCACACCGACATCCAGACAACCGCCGACAAGCCGAATCAAACCGGAGACCGAGGTGTCAACCGTGCCTATCCGACGCTCCACCTCTGCAATGGCACCCTGCGGACATACCCTGGCACAGCCACCGCAGCCATGACAGAGTTCAGGAAAAACCAGCGGTGCACCGCCCAGCGCAGCCAATGCGTTGAATTCACAGAAACGGGCGCATTCACCGCAGCCGTCACACAGTTCTTCGTCGATCTGCGGTGTCAGAATCCCTTCAACCTCTGTGGCGACTCCGCGTGCTTCGAGAAAGAGATGCGCATTAGGCTCCTCCACATCGCAGTCAACAAGCTGCACATCCTCATTGGCAGCACAAGCCAGATTAACCGATATGGTTGTCTTGCCGGTTCCGCCTTTGCCTGACGCAATTGCAATTTTCATTTTTTCATCCTGTTGGCGGGCCGAGCCCGCATTTTATCCGGTCGCCCCCTGCAAAACAGATCAGGGCCTCACCTGAGAGCGCAACAACACATGGGCACCAAGCGGTAATTTGGTGTGTTCCGCAACAAGTCGGCATTTAACCTTGAAAAGAAAGTAAACTTGGGCATCAGTACCGCTGAGTGTTTCAAAGTTACCTTGTCCCTTCGCAATAATCAGATCTGCCGAATCGAACAACTCCTTAAACTCGGCACTGCACTCACTCAACACCGTACCCGGCGCATCTGAACCATTTGACACAACCCGCACCAAAGAGTCTATCCCGCACTGTTCGGCATCGGAAAGAATAACATCGTTGATGACCGGCGCACCACGTACCGCCATCACCACACGATCACGCGGCAAACGCTCGATCAGTAGCCGGTCAAAGACAATTTCACCCGCATTGTCAGCCAGATAAAGTATCCGCTCCGCCCGCTGCACAGCAGTATGAAACTCACCGAAATTGCCTGTGATCTCATTTTTCAGAGCAGCCTCGATGGATTCACGGACATCAGACTTTGTCACGTCACCTTTAACTCCGAGATCAATGATGTTACCGGCTATAGCCAGCGCAACCGCAAGACGGAACGGATCGTCAGCCGCAACAATTCTGGCCTCAAGCTCCGGTAGAAGTGCCAGTGCCATACGATTCTGTTCACGCCGGATTTCCGCATAAGGATCATCAACACCTGAAAGCGCACGCAATCGACGATGAACCCGGGCGGCCAGCATGGGGGGAGGCTGGTCATAACCGGTTTGCGCACAGGCAAGCAAAGTTTCACGCAGAATTGCCTCATGAAGCGAAGTATCGGGTGTTACCAGACGAGCTGCATCCAAGCTCTGCCGCAGAATACAAGGGATACAATCAAAATATAAATTCATTCAATAATCCATTAAATTGATATCATCAGACGCAAAGAGATAGAAATTCTATCACCAGTGACCATCCACATCAGCACCGGTTGCAGCCTGAAGCTCTCCATTCTCCACGGCCTTCAGAGCCTCGGAAACGGTTTTGAATCCAGCATTATGCACATTGTAAACCTTGACACCGGCGGCACTCAATGTTCTGAAAGCTTTGGGACCGCAATGCCCGGTGACAACCGCTTCGACTTTCAGCTCGGCCACCAGCTGAGCAGACTGAATACCCGCACCCTGCATAGCATTCAAGTTCTGATCGTTGTTGACTGTCTCGTAATTTTTCGTGTCGGTGTCGTACACCAGAAACCCGGCAGCACGACCGAAACGGGGATCGATATCCCCGTTAAGATCGCTGCCCGATGTTGAAAATGCAATCTTCATTTTTCAGGCCTCGCTATCTAATGATTCAAGCCGTTTCTTCAGGGCGTCGAGCTCCTGCGAGAGCGCACCCACACGACCCTCCAGCAGCTCTTTTTCATTAACCTCTGCCGGAGCCGCATACGGTGCCCCCAAACCCCACCATCCGAAACGACCAACCCCACGACCTCCACGGCCGCCGCCGAAGAAACCCAGACCTCTGCCGGCTCCCCGACGCATTCCCATTCCCATACCGAAACCGCCTGTCATATAACCCGGCACGCTGTTTCCGGCACAGTACCCGGCTGCTCGGCCGGTCATCGGACCCGCTCCTGCGGGACCAGTTCTATCTCCTCTTGGCATAACTGCCTCCTTTCTGTAAAATAAGGCACAGACGGCGTCAAGCTGACGTATACTTAAACACCCCTAAACGGTGGACCTCCACGTCCTCGTCCGCCGCCACCGCCTGTGCCTCTGTTAAACTCTCTTCCAAAACCTCCGCGCCGCATACGGCGGCAACGGCAACCTGGCATACAAAAGGCTTCACTCGCCAGCTCATTTCTGCTCCATCCTTCCAACACACTGTCAATATCACCCGAAACAAAAGAAATCAACACTATCTTCTCCGTTTCCACCAAGTGCCGGGCCATCTGCGATATCGCGCCGCAGACCAAACAGCTCACACCCTGACTCTTCAAAACCTCCAGCTTCTCATAAATGTCGCCACCGGCCACGCGCACCTCACTGCGCCTGCCCTGAACACCATTCTTCAGCTCCACAACCAGAAAATCGCGCGCTGTGTCAAAAACCGGTGCCACACGGTTGTTCCAAACTGCAAAAGCCACACTCACTTTAAACCCTCTCTCTAATAAAGCTGTCCTTTTGAAGACGCTGTCTACTACGCAACCATCATGCCAAACTTTACTCTGTCCCGCTCTCAAAACTTAACATACTGAATTTCAACGAATTAACCAATCGATGCCATATACGCACAGTAGCAACGCTGCAACTGTCCGTGCATTGATACCGTAGCACTGCAACCATCTGCCAATGCAAAACCAGTGTTTTTAGTGCCTGTCCCTATTTCTACTGTAGCACTGCAACCATCTGCCAATGCAAAACCAGTGTTTTTAGTGCCTGTCCCTATTTATTTAGTGCCTGTCCCTATTTCTACTATTAGTGCCTGTCCCTATTTATATTTTTTCCCTTAAAATTCAACTCTCTGACTCGGAATGTTGTCGGCAACGTCCATCCGTGGCCGGCAGCTCTATACCCAAATTTTTTATTTTACGGAAGAGTGTTGTTTTATGGATTCCGAGCTCTCTGGCGGCTGCATGTCGGTTGTACCTGTTATTTTCGAGGGCTGTCTGGATTGCATGGATATCCAGCACCCTATGCGCCGAACTCATCTTCTGCGGGCGGGTGTCCCCTTTGACAGAGCTACGCAACTCGCCGGGAAGATGCGACATATCTATAATTCCGTGCGGGCACAGGATAAAGGCGCGTTCAATGACATTCTCCAGCTCGCGTATATTGCCCGGCCAGTTATGGGCAATCAGCAGCGAGAGGGTTTCAGGTGCTATACTCTCAATATTTTTGCGCATTAGCACGTTAAACTTTTCGATAAACCTTTTAACCAGCAGGGGTATATCCTCCTTGCGGTCACGCAGCGGCGGCAGCTCAAGCCGGGCGACATTGATACGGTAGAAGAGGTCCTCCCGAAAGCTCCCCTCTTTCACCATCGTGTCGAGATCGCGATTGGTCGCGGCAATCACGCGCACATCGGCTTTCAAAGTTTCAACCGAACCAAGCGGCTCGTAGGTGCGTTCCTGCAGGACACGCAGCAGGCGCACTTGCAATGTCGGACTTATTTCACCGATTTCATCGAGTAAAATTGTTCCGCCGCCAGCCAGCGCGAAACGTCCGGGTTTATCTTTTGCGGCACCGGTGAATGCGCCGGCTTTGTAGCCGAAGAGTTCCGATTCCAGCAGATTGTCCGGCAGGGCGCCGCAGTTCACCGCCACGAAGGGACCTTCACTACGGTGACTGTACTGATGAACCGCCCTTGCCATAAGCTCTTTGCCAGTACCGGTTTCGCCCAGGATCAGAACATTACTGGGACTGGTCGCAATAGCGGGCAGGATATTAAAAAGGGTGCGCATCCGGGGGCTGTGGCTGACCAGATCTCCGAGTGAGCAGCGTTCCTCCAGCTGCTGATGCAGAACCTCGACCTCCGAAAGGTCGCGGAATGTCTCGGCACCGCCGATAATCCTGTCGTGCTCATCACGCAGAACCGCCGTTGAGATGCTGATGGGCACACGTTCACCCTCTGCGTTTATGAAGAAAGCGGACTTGCCGATGATCGGTTTTCCGCTGGCAAGGGTCTGCTGCAGAGCGCAATCCTCTCCGCAGAGACTTGAGCGGAAGACATCCGAGCAGTAGCGTCCGATGGCCTCCTGGCGAGGGATACCGGTTATCTTCTCAGCCGAGCGATTGAACGAAGTTATCTTCCAATTGCGGTCAACTGTAAAGACGCCATCCGAGATACTTTCGAGAATCGCGCCGGTAAAAGCGGGTTCAACTAAAAATTTATTTTCCTCATTCATCTGATAAAAACTGTCTCTTGCAGATTTTTCACTGAAGGGCGGCAACTACAAGTTTATCGTCGGCGAACATATTGCCGTCACTCAAGTTGCGGGCCCGGTGACGTGATCGGGAGGCGGTGCACCCGGGTGGTGCCGTCCTGCAGTTGAGTGCCGTCTGGATCAAGCGGATATCCACAGCGGGTCTGAAAATCTTATTATAGGTTATTTGCCGGTGATTGTCACCCTCAAGCGGACTGGACAGAGCGCAGCAAAGATGTTAATAATTACGCATGGAGATAATTACCATGGAAGAGCTGAGTGCGGCCGTTGAAACATTGATCAACGGAGGTGTGGTTGTAATCCCAACCGACACGGTTTACGGGATTGCGGCACATCCGCAGTTCTCAGCGGCAGTTGCGCGGCTCGGTATGATCAAGGGTCGGGATCAAAACAAACCGATCGCATTGCTGGCAGCTGATCGCAATGCAGTGTTGAAATTCTGCTGTTCTGTGCCATCGGAAGCCAGGGCACTGATGGAGTTTTTCTGGCCGGGGGCACTGACGATTGTATTACCATGCGGAGGGGTTTTTGAAGGTTTCCGGGTACCGGATCACCGGCAGACCTGTTCTTTACTGCGTGCCTGCGGGGGGGTGTTGCGGGTCACCAGTGCCAATCTGAGCGGAAGTATGCCGGCCGTGAGTGCGATGGAGGCGCTCAAAAATGTCGGATTGGAGGCGGACTTGGTCATTGACGACGGTCCGTCGCCCGGTGGGCAGGCCAGTACAGTTGTCAGGGTTGCCGGGGATGGCAGGGTTGAAATTTTGAGAGTCGGTGCATTGAGTGCCGCTCAGATATATTCAGTGGTTGGAAATCATGAGTGAGAATTCTCTTTTAAGCATCCGCAATCTACAGACCTGGTTTCCGGTCAGACGGGGTATTTTTGCACGTACTGTCGGTTATGTGCGAGCAGTTGATGATGTGTCGCTGGACATAAATGCCGGAGAGACCCTGGGTGTAGTCGGAGAATCGGGCTGTGGCAAATCGACACTAGCGCGCACGATTCTTAAGCTTGAAAAACCGCGTTCCGGCTCCATTTATCTCAACGGCGAAGATGTTCTCACCATGCGGGGCGCTCAGCTGAAGGAGTTCCGTCGGAGGGTGCAGGTGGTTTTTCAGAATCCGCACGCCTCTTTGAATCCGCGTCACACCATTCTGGATATTCTGACCGAGGCGATGATTGTTTATGGTTTGACAACCAAAGAGCGGCGTAGAGCTGACGCAGCGAGGTTATTGGAGGAAGTGGGCATGCCTGCGGATGTGCTTGACCGTTATCCGCATGAGTTCTCCGGTGGACAGCGTCAGAGGATCAGTATCGCACGGGCTCTGTCGCTGGAACCGAAACTGCTGATCTGCGATGAAGCTGTCAGTGCACTTGATCTTTCGGTACGTGCCCAGGTATTGAATCTGCTGGAAAAATTACAGGCGAAGCATGGACTGGCGTATTTTTTCATCACGCATGACATCGGGGTTATTGAACACATCAGCAAGCGGATTGCGGTAATGTATCTGGGGCGGATTGTGGAGAGTGGAGCGACAGCCGAGGTTTTAGCGGCCCCGCTTCATCCCTACACCCGGCTTCTTATGCGCGCCGTTCCACGCATCGGATCGCCGTTACCGGAAGACGACACGCAACCCGGCGAAATAACCGGGAGCGGCATTACGAACGGCTGTCCGTTTGCGCCACGCTGTGCTTTGGCTGATCGCCGCTGTCGAGCGGAGATACCGATTCTAGGGAGTCACGGCGCGGGTTCACGCAGAGTTGCCTGCTTCAAAGCCGGGCAATAAGACCCGGCGAAGCTGACACTCCGGCCGGTCAGCCAGAGTGTCAATTTGGGGCATGTGTGGGTAATTTAAATCAGGCGACAACACTTTCGTCGCGATTTTTTTCAGCTGGTTTGAAGAAGAGAGCCATCAGAACAGCCAGCACCACTGAGATACCGATAGCTATCAGGAAGGGTGTTTCCCAGTTATGCGTAAGTTCACCAGCCTCGGTGACGACTACGTTTTTCTTGAGAATAAAGTCAAAAACGTAGTTCGAGAGAAATGTTCCCAGACTGAACATGATCAAACCGATGAAACCCTGAGCCTGACTGCGCAATTCCAGCGGAGCAGCCGCATCGACATACATCTGGCTACCGACAATCAGCATACCGAAGATCAGCCCGTGAATCAAGATACCGGCATAATCGCCGACATTGACTCCGGTTTTAGCTCCGACATAGAACATGACATAGCGGAAAACAAGTGCCAGCAGACCGAGGACCATGCCCCATTTGTACCCGGCCTTCTTAAGAATAACCGGGATCATCAGCATAAAGACCAGCTCCAGCACCTGACCGAGATTCATCACGGCGGTGAGAAACTCGTAACCGCGTTCCTGCAGATACATGCTATTATAAACGTTGTACCATTGGAACGGCACCATAGCCAGAAGAATCAGGAGCGAGAAAACCAGGAAGTCGGGTCGTTTGAGCAGCACCAGCGAGCGCAATCCCAGCGCATCCACAATGGACATCTTCTGCCCTTTTGCCGGCGGTTTTGTGGGAGGAAGGAAGAACGAGAGCACGCCGGCAAGCACGGCGGCGATTGCGCCTCCGATGAAGATATAAGCGGTGCTGTCAAATTTCTCAACGTTGAAAACTTTGGTACCAACAATACTGAATACTGCCGCTGCGACCCAGCCCAGGGAGCCGAAGACACGAATTTGCGGAAAGGCTTCGGTTGTGCTGTTAGCCATTGCGATTGTGGCAGTCAGCGACCACGTCGGCATATAGAAAACCATCACCAGCAGCAGGGTGATAAAAAGAGCCAGCGGCGACTTGACTGTATAAGCATAAGCCAGCAGCCCGGCTGAGACGAAATTGCAGAGAGCCAGTACCTTCTCGCTGTTCATAAGTCGATCAGCAAACATACCGAAAATCGGAGACGCCAGCGCACCGAAACCCATTATCATGCCGCACAAAAGAGGAAGGGCACTGCCTTCCGGTGCCATTTTTGTGATATAGGGGAACATTGGAATAAACCAGACTGGAAGAATCATAAACTGCAAGAACATCATAGCGCTCAATTTGACGCGTGTATTCAGCGACATTGTTTTCGACATTTTCTTCTCCTAGTTATGCGTAATGCAACGTCATAATGCCGCAACGCAATTGTTGTGTCAATCTTTACCGAGAGAGAGGCAAACTAAAACAACGGTGAAACCGGTATTACCACAATTCCACGGAGTTATTAAAACGACCCCTGCTATGGCATGATTATTTCAATCATCCGGTTGAATTGTCAACACAAACCTTATATACTTTTATTTATGAAAATTCTCATTACCGCCGGACCCACACGTGAGTACATTGATCCTGTCCGTTTTCTCAGCAACCGTTCTTCCGGCAAGATGGGTTTCGCCATCGCGGAGGCAGCTGTTGCAAGAGGCCATGAGGTCACTCTGATCTCCGGTCCTGTTCTGCTCGGAACGCCGCCTGAGGTTACGCGCATAGACGTTGAAAGTGCCGAGGAGATGCTTGCGGCAGTGCGCAGAGAGCTCTCCGGCAACGATGCGCTCGTGATGTGTGCGGCGGTATCCGATTTCCGTCCCAGGATTCAAGCCTGTCACAAACTGAAAAAATCGGCCATGCCTCCGGTGATAGAGCTCATCGGCAATCCGGATATCCTGCAATGTGTGAAACCGCAGAAAAGCGGGCGTATTTTTGTGGGATTCGCGGCGGAAACGGATAACATACACGTTGAGGCAGAGCGCAAGTTGCACGAAAAGGGGCTCGATCTGATTGTCGCTAACGACATCAAGGAGCCTGATGCCGGTTTTGAGGCCGACACCAATCGCGTTATCCTTGTATATCCTGACCGTGAGCCGGAGCCACTGCCCCTGATGACAAAGTTTGACTTGGGCGGAAAGCTGATCGAATTCATTGAGTTGAAAGCGGAGAAGTCGCACACAAACTGAAACTGGCCATACAGATACCGGCTTTACAAGCCAGCCCTCGATTTATTGGCTCTGAGAGTCAACGCTACCGGCAATTTCCGCATCGGCGCTCTTTGATACAAGGTACGGCAGTGTTGCTGCTCAGAAGCGTTTCTTTGTAGCCGTCACGTTTCGACATCGATCAACTTGACCTCAACACTATCCAGCAGTGCCTGCCAAGAGGCTTCGATGATGTTTTCGGAGACGCCGACCGTACCCCAGGTGCGCTGGCCGTCACCGGATTCGATCAAAACGCGTGTCACGGCGCGTGTGGCACTTTTGGGATCGAGGATACGCACGCGGTAGTCGGTCAGCGAAACTGTATCAATCTCGGGGTAAAACCGCACCAGTGCTTTCCGCAAAGCTTGGTTAAGCGCGTCAACCGGTCCTTCGCCCTCGCCGGCGGTCAATTCGGTTTCTCCCTTTACCCTGACTTTGATAGTCGCCTCTGAAATGCAGGGCTCCTGCGGACCGCGTTTTTCGACGATACAGCGGAAGCCCAGCAGCTCAAAGAAGGGTTTATGCTGATCGAGAATCTTGTGGAGCAATATTTTAAAGGAACCGTCGGCCGATTCATAGGAGAAGCCTTCGTTCTCCTTGTTTTTTACTGCGGCGAGCACTGCCCCGATCTGCTCTTTCGTTATGGTGCTTAAATCAACTCCGAGTTCCTCGGCTTTCATTCTGACGTTGGTACCGCCGGAGAGTTCGGAGACCAGAATGCGGCGTTGGTTGCCGACCGCCGCCGGGTCGATATGTTCGAAGGTGGCGGGATTTTTACGGACGGCGTTGACATGTGCACCGGCTTTATGGCTGAATGAGGCGCGTCCGACATATGGACGTCTGGAATCGGTACGCTGATTGGTAAGGTCATCGGCCACAACTGAAACTTTATGTAGCTTCTTCAAGTTCTCGCTGCCAACGCAGAAGAGTCCCATTTTAAGTTCTACTGACGGTATAATTGTGATCAGATTGGCATTGCCTGTGCGTTCGCCGTAGCCGTTGATGGTGCCCTGCACATGACGCGCACCGGCGCGGATAGCCTCTAGGGCGACAGCCGCACCCAGTCCGCTGTCGTCATGGGTATGCGCACCGATCTCCACATCGGGGAAGTGATGGCAGACCCGGCTGGTTATTTCAAATGACTCATGCGGCAGGGTTCCGCCGTTGGTATCGCACAGCACAAGAGCGCAAGCCCCCTCGCGTACGGCGGATTCGAGAGCCTTCAGGGCATATTCGGGATTATTTTTAAAGCCGTCGTAGAAGTGTTCGGCATCAAAAATGATCTTACGTCCTTGTGATTTAAGGTGGCCGACGGTATCGGCAATCATCTGCAGATTGTTCATGGCGGTTGTGCGCAAAACATCGGTCACATGCAGCAGCCAGGATTTGCCGTAGATGGTGACGTACTCGGTATCCGCCGCCAGCAATCCGGCCAGTTGAGGATCTGCGGCGGCATCCATATCGGCCCGGCGGGTACTTCCAAAGGCCACAATACGGGAGTGAGAGAGTTTTTCGCGGCGTATATCCTCAAAAAACTTGCGGTCACGCGGATTTGAGCCGGCAAAACCGCCCTCGATATAATCGATACCGAAATCATCGAGCATCCGGGTGAAACGCAACTTGCCGCTATCTGAAAAAGAGACGCCTTCACTCTGCGCACCGTCACGCAGAGTGGTATCATATGTAAAAACTTTTTCCATAATTCACCGTTCCGGCGTTAAAAAAACGCCTGATAGAGTGCTTGTACCGCACGAGCCTGCTGATCGGTTTTAACGCCGAACACCATGCTTATCTCAGATGAGCCCTGGTTGATCATCTCAATATTCACGCCCGCTTCAGAGAGTGCTGTTGTGGCTTTGGAAGCCATGCCCACGGTATAATGCATTCCTTCTCCCACAACCACAATCAGTGCATCGCCCCGCTGCACCATAACATCATCAGGCTGCATCTCGGCGTGGATACGTCTAACGACCCGTTCCTCACGCTCTGCGTCAAAATCCTTCTCATGGACAATCACCGAGACATTGTCGATGCCTGATGGCATGTGTTCATAGGAGACATTCTCATCTTCAAGAATCTGAAGCAGGCGCCGACCAAACCCGATTTCACGGTTCATCATATATTTATCCACATAGAGCGTACAGAAACCTGTGGCACTGGCAATGCCGACAACCTTGCCCTGTTCAACCCGTCGCGACTGCAGGATAAAGGTCCCCTGTTCCTCGGGTCGGTTTGTGTTGCGCACATTTATCGGCACACCGGCGCGGACAGCGGGCACAACCGCCTCATCATGAAAAACTCCGAATCCGGCATATGAGAGTTCGCGCATCTCACGATAAGTCATTGCCGTTATACCCTGAGTTACAGCGGGCACCAGTTGCGGGTCGACCGGATAAACGGCATCCACATCGGTGAAATTCTCATAGACATCGGCTCTAACGGCTACGGCCAGAATTGAACCGGTGATATCCGAGCCACCGCGGGGAAAGGTTGCAATGCGGCCTTCACGTGTGTATCCGAAAAATCCCGGAAAAACCACGATGTCATCGCGACCGTACAGCACCTTGTAGAGATGCTGATAGGACTCGTCGAGCAGCTGGGCATTACCGAAATCGTCGGTCAGCAGCATGCCGGCCTCATGCGGATCAACATAAACCGCTTTAACCCCGCGAGCCTGAAATGCCTGTGACACAATCTTGGCGCTGTTATCTTCGCCTGCGGCCTTCATGCAATCCAGAAACATTCCGTGATGTTTCTTGTCGCCTCCGAGGCGAAAACGCAGATCTTTTTCGATTTCCGCCACGATGCCGAACGGCAGTTCGAGTTCTCGCTGTATTTCGGCGAAGCGTTCGACAAGCGCGGCCAGCTGCTGTTCATAATTCTTCTCGCGCAGAGCCAGCTGTGCGCACTCGATCAGCATATCGGTGACTTTGACGTCATCGGGAGCGCGTTTGCCGGGTGCTGAAACCACGACAATCCGGCGATCCTGATCAGAGGTCACGATATCAACGATTTTCGTTATCTGTTCGGCACTGGCGACCGACGATCCACCAAATTTACATACTTTCATATCATTCTCAGTTTTACCGGCGGTTCTCGAACAACACCTGTCTGATAAATCTCATCAAGCGCACTGACCAACGCCGCGCTGCTGGCGCGATGGGTCAGCATCACCACGGGCACATAATCACCGCCGGAATCATCGCTGTCGGGCAATTTCTGGTTGGCACCCAGGATGCTTACACCGTGGCTTCCGAGGATAGTTGTCATTGTTCCCAATGACCCGGCCTTATCTGCTACCATCAGTCGGACATAGTATTGCGACTCGATTGTAGCGGGATCACGCATTTTCAGTTTGCCTTGATTATTCAAAGCAATCGCCCGTGCAAAACGGCAGCTACCTGAAACGATATTGCGCGCGACATCACCTATATCACCGATTACGGTGCTGGCGGTCGGCTCGCGCCCGGCACCGCGTCCGTAATAAAGCGTACTGTCGCTTAAATCACCGTTAACCATAACGGCGTTAAAAACATCACTGATTGAAGCCAGCACATGGTCAAACGGCACCAATGTCGGGTGTACGCTGACCTCAACCTCATCATCCGTACGGTTGATCGATGCCAGCAGTTTAATGCGGTAGCCGAATTCGGCGGCATACTGAACATCGACACCGGCCAGATGACTGATACCCTCAACCGGAACACTTGCAAGCGGCACATGAAAACCATAGGCGATCGAAGCCAGAATTGCGGCTTTATGGACGGTATCGAAGCCATCCACATCCAGGCTCGGTTCGGCTTCGGCGTAACCCGCCTGCTGTGCATCGTTCAGCACCTCATCAAAGGGCAGATGTTCATTCTCCATGCGGGTCAGAATATAGTTGCAGGTGCCGTTAAGGATCCCATGCATACTGCTTATCTGATTGCCGGCCAGACCTTCACGCAGGACACGGATAATCGGTATACCGCCGCCGACGCTCGCGCCGAAGTAGATATCCACGCCACAACGTTCCGCAGTGCTGAAAATTTCATCGCCGCACTCCGCCAGCAGCTTCTTATTGGCGGTCACAACCGATTTACCGGCCTCGAACGCTTTAAGCACCAGTTCTCTGGCCACTCCTGTGCCACCGATCAGTTCAACGACAATTTGAATTGACGGATCGTTGATCACCGCCGTGGCATCGGTGGTAAGAATGGCGGGGTCAACCGCAACTCCGCGATCTGTGATCAGATCCAGGTCAGCTATTTTTTCAAGGGTAATGTCAACACCCAGCCGACCGGACATCAGCTCGCGATTCTTCAGAAGACCGTCTGCCACGCCGGCACCGACCGTGCCGAAACCCAGAATTCCAACACCTATCTGCTTCATCGGGCACCTGCTTTCATATAACTCCTATCTAAAAAAAGGTTCTTAATGTTATCGAATCGTCACTGCTGTTACAAGCAGGAGTTTAAAGCGCAAGCTCTTTAAGTAACGCGATTTCCTCCGGCCATATGTTTTCATCAGGGGTTTCCAGAATCAGCGGGATATTCTGCAATCTTTGATCCCGCATGATGAATTTAAACAGACCAATGCCGAGAAAACCCTTGCCAAGCGAAGCATGACGGTCGCGATGGGCATTCAACTCGACCATGGAATCGTTGAGATGAAGGCCACTCAGATAGTGGATGCCGATTGTCTGATCAAAATGATCCAGAAACTCCGTAAATCCCTCATTTGTGCGAATATCGAACCCGGCACTGAACGAGTGCATTGTATCCAGACAGACACCGACCCGCGATTTATCATCGACACCGTCGATCATCGCACGTATCTCTTCAAAGCGTGAACCCAGATTACCGCCGGTGCCGGCGGTGTTTTCAATCACGATCTTCACCTTTTCGCTCCCGGCCAAAGCACGATTGATTGACATCGCCACACGGTCACAACCCTCTTCCACACTGATTTTACGCAGATGGCTGCCTGGATGCAGATTCAGCATACAAAGGCCCAGCTGTTCACAGCGCCCTATCTCATCCATCAGTGATTTCATTGATTTTGAATGGGCATCCTCATCCGGATTTGCCATGTTGATGAGGTAGCCTGCATGTGGAAGCACCTGTTCAGGGCCGTAGTTGCAACGACGCATATTTTCAGCAAATTCTTCAATTTCATCGTTGGTGTAGGGCTTCGCCACCCATTGCCGCTGATTTTTCACAAACATGCCGAATGCGGTCGCACCCAGTTTTGCAGCCCGTAAAGGCGCATTAAAAACACCACCGGAAATTGAAACATGTGCTCCTATATAATACATGCGATTCTCCTTTAGTAACGGGGCCCGCAGGCCGTTGAGGGAGGCTGCTGTGCGCCTTCCGGAATTCTAAAAACTCTGCACTGCTGCGGCGAAACGGTCTTTTCCGCCATAATCTTTATAGAGTTGCACATCGATAAAGCCAAACTCATCCAGCAAGGTGCTGACCTGCGCTCCCTGATCATCTCCGATCTCGAAAAAAACGCTTCCTCCGGGTTTAACCACCATCACGGCATCGAAAATCAGGTTGCGGTAGAGATCCAGCCCGTCGCTACCGCCGTCCAGCGCAAGACGCGGTTCATGGTCGCGAATCCTGGTATCCAAACGGTCAACCACGGCCGAAGGAATATAGGGCGGATTCGAAACCAGAATGTCGACACTGCCGGGATCAAACTCGCCGCATCCGTCACTGCGGGCAAAATAGACCTTGTGTTCGAGAGCATTGAGCTTCGCATTCTCGCGTGCGAGGCTCAGGGCCTGATCACTGATATCCAGACCGACAAAAATTCCCTCTTCAACAGCCTTAGCGACAGACAGGATGATACATCCGCTGCCGGTACCCAAATCGACCACCAGCGGCTTAGGCAGAAGGCTGGACTGCAGCTTTTTCAAAACCAGGTCAACCAGCTGTTCGGTCTCGGGACGGGGAATCAGTGCTCTTTTATCGACACGCAGCGTCAGTTCCCTGAAATCCCACTCTCCCAGCACATACTGCACCGGTTCACCGGCGGCAACTCTGCGCAAGCCCCGCCCGAGGGCATCCAGAATTCGCTGTTGAGGTCGGCTCTCCGCGAAGCGGTGCAGCTCCATGCGTTTGCATTTAAGCAGACGAGCGGCCAGCAGCTCCGCAACGACCGCAGCCTCATCCACTCCCCGTCGTTCCAGCCAACTGGCACCATAGCGGATGCACTCTTTTACTGTCTGTGGCTTTTCCATAGTAATATACGCTCCGGCGATGATGCATCTCAATCTGTCACGATGCCGTCTTTCAGAACGGCATCGGCCCATCATCATCCAGATTACCGGGGTCCTCGTACTCGAGGGTTGTGCCATCCACATCCATCTGATCAATCTTGAAGGCATTGAGATCGACATAAAAGCGCTCTTTGTACTCATTACCTTTGATACCGAAGCTGACTTTAACCCGCTCGCCAATCTTCAAAACATCCAGCATGCGTGACTTTTCCTTAAAAAGCACAAATTTAATATCCTGGGGGTATTCATCCTCGGAGGTAATGACGAACTCTCTTTTGGAGAATCCGCTCGGGAAAGTCTGTTCATCCATTATCTGCTTGATTGTACCTGTCATTTCATAGGTAGCCATCGTTATCTCCTTGCTTTCGGGGTTATTCTTTTCCGGTTACAAGCCGCGCATTGTATTGTAAGGCTATATTATAAACAAAAACGGACGGGTTTTTCAAACCCGCCCGCTTCAGAAGATATCAGAAACCAGTCAGACACTCTTTTCTTCGGACTCCGCCGATGCGCCTGACTCGGAGTCCTCTTGTTTAATATCATCCACCAGCTCTTTAACCTTCTGGTTGGCGAGTTTTTCCCCCTCTTCGCGGCCCTTTTTAAATTCTCCCAGACTGCGTCCGAGTGAGCGTGCCAGATCGGGCAGTTTGTTGCTGCCGAAAAGGATAAGTACAATCACCAACACAATAATCAACTGTGTCGGCCCGATGTTCTGAATAAACCCGATTGGAATCATCATTGTTTTATCTCCTTAAAAAGCTCTCACCGATAATACCTGCTGACGGAGCGTCTGGCCTCCATATCTGCCTCGCGCCGTTTGATTGTCTCGCGTTTGTCATGCTGTGCCTTACCGCGACAAACCCCTATCTCAACCTTAACTCTGCCTTTGGGGGTAAGATACAGCCGCAACGGTATCAGAGACAAGCCTTTCTGCTCGGATGCGGTCTGCAGCTTCCGTATCTCACGCTTGTGCATCAGCAGCCGACGTGTACGCAACGCATCGTGGTTGAAACGGTTGCCGAAGGCATAGGGCGGAATCGTCACCTGGTGCAGTATCAGTTCACCATTTTCAACATTAACCCAGGAACCCGTCAGCCCCGCCTCACCATTGCGCACGACCTTGACCTCAGTGCCAACCAACTCTATGCCTGCCTCAACCGTTTCAATGATAAAATAATCATGCCTAGCCCGGCGGTTGACCGTCAGATTGACCGTCCTTTTTTTGTTGCCCTCGTTCATCACACAGCTCCGTCAAGTCCGGCACCATAGTTACTCAATCGGACCAGCGGGTATGGGCCTGTTCGGCGCGCGCTATGGCGTCAAAATCGATTTCGGAGATTATGAGCCCTTCCGCAATCTCGCGCAAAGCGATATCGGCGCGATCCTCTTCGGCTGAAAGCGGCTTGACCAGCGGTCTTTCGCCCCTGTTAAGCTGATTCACCCGTCTGGAGACGAGATTAACCAAAACCGGCACACTCGGCACACGGGCTCTTGCTTTGTCAATTAATTCAGTGTTCACAAACTCCTCCAAATAGTTGAACGAGAGAGTATAGAATTTTACACACCAAAGGTCAACGAGGATTTTCCCGCTTTTTGACCAGAAAATAATTTTAGACCGGATTACAGGATTAACATGATAGCAACCAAATCATGTAATCATGTCAGAAAAATGAGAGGAAAAGATGCTGATGAAGTCTATAGCAAAGCAGCATAAAAAATGTCCGGTTTAACTTACAATGCGTCAAAGCTAGTCAAGTTGAAGGCAGCTTCAGTGCTTTCTTCGTCGGGCCGTTTTCAGCACTTCTGAACCTCCCGGCTGATAAATGAAGCTATCCCAGTAAAGTCGATCAAGGGCATAGACATCCACCTCTTCTTTATGTTTCTCGAATTTCTCTGGCAGAAGCCCGTATCGCCGCATCTCACGCAGGTATTCAGGCCTGGGCTTGAAACCGGGCATATCGAAACGCTTCACCTGATTCAATCTCCGCTGTCCCGCCCGAAGCATAGCGAGCAACGCTATGTAATCAGGGTCATCCGTTGACTTGAAGATAGCGTCGGCAACTTTGTCGCGGTGGCATAGCCCCAGACCGCCGACATCCTTGGCCAGCGGTGCCATCAGGTAAAGTGATTTTTCCGGACGGCTCAAATTAAAGAGCGCGTGACGGTTGTATTTCAAGCGCGGGTCCTTCATATCGGGCCGCCAGAAACTCAACCCGTTTTCATCACTCATGAATTTCGGGAGCTGCTTGAACTCTTTGTTATGACATGCGGTACAGCGCTGCTGGTAAACAGCGACGGCAGCTTTGCTCTCCGGCCAATCCTGATCATTATTGATGATCTGGCGATTGCGCTGATAGCCTCCTATCGAACCAGATCCCAACGCAGCGTAGGTTCCAGGATATGGCGCGCTGGCATCAAGCCAGAGCATCAGAATCCTGCAATCATCGACACTGACTTTGAGATCATGATGCGACCCGTCAATCTTATTCATCAGGGGGCTACCGCCGCTGCCGAGGGTGTACGGAGGATAGTTGCTTTTAGGATAGTTACGTCCGTCAGCGACCTGATTCCAGACAATCAGCGAGTAGTAACCCATTGAAAACATCGGTCCGTGATCGCCACAGAGATCGACACCTCCCCCGCGATTATCAGGGTTGTGGCATCTCACACAGTTACGATTCAGAACCGGCTGCACATGCTTGGGAAAATCAGCAACGTCGAAAAGCCGGTCTGTCGCATCAATTTCGGAGGGTTGTTGCAGCATTGCGTTCACTACCTTACCGCCCGAGCTGGGAATCGCAGGGGTACGTGTGCGTTCCTCATGGCAGCCGACACAGCCCAGACGCTCGCCCGGCATCACCTGGGTAAAACTCTGCATACGTTTGACTGCTCTGCCCTCTTTGTCGAGGGCCACAAAAAACAGGGGTCGAAGTGCCGGCACTTTGAACATAGCCGACCCGTCCTTTTCAACCGGCACTGTTCCCAGTACGCGCGGTAAGGTGAATGTGCCCGCATAGCTGAGTGGGTCCATGCCGCCGGTAAAATTGATCGGTTTGGGCAATGATTCCAGAACCATGATTTTACTGACTGTTCCACGCTGAACACTGCGCATCTGTTGGCCCTCATAGATATCTTCGAGGAAAAATATTCCGGTGGGGCTGGAAAGGTCTGTCTTATCGGCCAGTTGAGGCTCGCGCATACGGAGCATCACAGGTCGGGGTTCGTGGATATCGCACTTTTCCAGCTCAGCCGGCAGCTCGTACAGCACCAGTTCATCACCGGCATTATTCATCAACAGAATTCGGCGTCCTTCCGCCAGCATAAAAACATCCTCACTGAAAGCCCAGGGGTCTCGACAGCTCTTTTTTTTACTGATACGTCGCAGATTCTGCTGTGCATCGGGACCTTGTCTGGCATTAACGCGTGCCAAAAATCCCTGATGTTCGCGGGCACCGTGTCCGGGAGAATCGATCATTATCAGATCGGTACTACCGGGGATCGGTTTGGCATCAATGAAGAGCCCGCCGGGGTGTTTATTGCCGAAAAAAACGTTATGAACGGTGCCGTCAGGATTCATTGTCCAGAGGTGATGATAATGAACTTGGCTGCGGTCGACATACTCCCACCGGGTATAAATTATGCGGCCATCCGGTAGCACCCATGGTGTATTGTCATGTTCGATATTGGCTGAGAGCATGCGGATATTGTTGCCGTTGCCGTCACAGCGATATATCGTTGCCACCTGACTCAACCAGCAATTGACCCATCGCCGTGCTCGTCCGGAGCAGAAAACAATGCTTCCATCCGGCAGGCAACAGGGTTCAATGTCATCAAAGATGCCTTCTGTCAGTTGTCGCAGTTCGCTGCCGTCAACGTTGATTTCATAGAGATGGTAATGAATATCATTGGCAGGACGCATGGAGAATATCACTTTCCGGGCGTCATGGCTCAGACAGGGATCACGCACAGAGGCCTTATCTTCTCTAAGCAGATACCGCAACCGGCTCGTTTTAAAATTCCAGGCGCAAAGATATCCGCCCATCCCGTAGGCCACCTCCTGCGTTCCTGTGCAGTAATAGCCGAAATTAGCGTACCAATGTCTATCAACGGCGTTTACTCCGCGTGCTGCGAAAATTATTTCATCGAATGCTCCGTAACCTCCCTCTCTCAGGGTCTGCAGATGTTCTTCCATATCTGATCCGCCTGGCGTAGGCTCATCTGCGGCGATAGCGGCACCAGATACAAGCAGCGCGGCAGGGAAAACGCACCATATCATTATCCGCTGTGCGAGCCTTTTGTAGTCAGTGGCTGCTAGACGCATCCCTAAAGTTCCTCTGTGTTTCTGTATTGAAATTCTCATCAGCGCATTTTACTGCTCCCTTCAGCTCCATTCAGTCTTTTTCAATTCGGTATCAGGTCGTGACGATGAACCTTGACCGGCTGAGCGTTGATCCAGGTGGCCTCATCCTTTGCTTTGTCGTAAACCAGCACTCGGTGCGCGCTACCCGGGGCCGGGGCGACATCCTTCTGCGGCAGCCAGCGACGATGGTTACGGATCAATTCACCGTAACGTTCATCATTCGCAAGATTGCGCCACTCATTCGGATCTGCCTCCATATCATAGAACTCTTCACTGCCGTCCGCGTAGTGTATGTAGCGGTAGCGTTCGCTGCGCACGGCATGGTTGCCCTGATTGTGCGAGGTGATCGCGGGGCGCTCACGTCCAGCTGAAGCGTCGCGCAACTGCGCCGCCAGGCTGAGACCTTCAAGGCCATCTTTGCCGGGCAGCCCGCAAAGTTCGACCAGCGTGGGATACATATCCAGCAATTCCGCAGGCTGCCGGCATTTCTGTCCGCTTTTGACACCGGGTCCGGCAAAGATCAGAGGCACGCGGGTGCTTGTTTCCCAGAGCGTGTTTTTACCGGTGATGCTTTTTTCGCCGAGATGATAGCCGTGATCACCCCAGAGCACGATCACGGTATTTTCAAGACGTCCGCTACGACGAAGGGCCTC
Source organism: Kiritimatiellia bacterium (assembly GCA_018399555.1). GTDB lineage: Bacteria > Verrucomicrobiota > Kiritimatiellia > RFP12 > UBA1067 > M55B167. Next base: position 27,933 of record JAGYOL010000004.1, read on the forward strand.
GATCAGCCGTCCGACCTGCGAGTCGACAAAACTGGTGCATGCAAGATATGAACGGCAGAGATTACGCAGCTGCCCATTCTTCTCCATCCACTTCAGACGTGGTTCCGGCAGCTCCCAGTGAAGATACCAGGCAAAGCGCGGTATATCGTTACGGTCACTCTTCAGAATGGGCGGAATGACAGAGTCGTCATCGGGATAGAGGTCAAACCATTTTTTTGTGGCGTAGCAGGGCACATGCGGCAGAAAGTAGCCGACCGATAGAAACATGCGTTCATTCCGGGGAGCCTTCTCGATCTGTTCAATCGCCCAGGAGGTGATCTTATAATCGCCCTTATCCTCATCCTTGTGCGGAAAGCAACCCCAATCCATCAGCGGATGATTACCCATAGGTGTCGGAGGGATCAACTTTTTTTTCGGAGTAACGCCGATGCCTCCATGCGGACCCCATTGATCGAACTCGGGCACTGCCGGTGCTTTTTTGCCTGGACGTCCACCGTGGAATATCTTGCCGGTGCAGTAGGTTTTGTAACCGAACTGCTTCAGATACTGCGGCAGCGTGACCAGATCTTTGAGTTCCGGTACATTGCGAAACCAGGGGGCCAAGCCGTAAACACCGGTAGTTGTGGAGCGCATGCCGGTCATGATTGAAGTACGTGATGGATTGCAGAGCGGAGCCTGGCAGTGGGCATTTAAGAAGAGAGTGCCGTTTTCGGCCAGACTGTCGATATGCGGAGTCCTGGCCAGCGGGTGTCCGCCCATGCAGCCGATCCAATCGTTCTGATCATCAATCGCGATAAAGAGAACGTCGGGCCGCCCGGATGACGCCACAGCTGTGATAGCCGCAAACAGTGATACAAATGAGATAACCAGCTTATAGTTGTACATGTTTTTCTCCATTAGAGCGAGTCGCACAGCAACTCGCTTCCCTGATTCTTCGCAGAGGCGGCACAGGAGGCGAGTTGCTGTGCGGCTCGCCCATTCTTCTACCGCACAATCTCCACACCTTCCGGTGCAGTGACTGTTGTTTTAATTTTACCGTCGGCACCTTTTTCATGACGCACCCTGATGACACCCAGCGGTGTCGGATAACCCCCCTCCGCCCAGGCCAGATCGCCCAGGTCAGGTTTGACTGCGACCTTGCGGCAGCCAGCCTCGAGCGGGCGGATACCCAGCACATGGGCGGTCAACCAGGGTGCCGGACCGGAAGCCCAGCCGTGGCAGAAACTATGCCGGAACCCCTTATAGCAGTAGTCTCCGTAATCGCCGTGGATATCCTTTTTGCCATCAACCGGCATCTGATCGATGCGGAAGGCATTATTGGTCCAGCTGACATTGAAATCCTCCCAGAAGCTGGTGGCACCCATATCCAGCATGGCACCCCAATAATCACGCACTGTATCTAGGCCGAGCTGCACATCACCGGCGGCGGCCATCGCCTCCAGCATGTAATACCCGTAGAAGGTGGAGACGCCCGCCGTCGCGTTTCTGGCAAGGATTTCACTGTTCATGTCGCTGGCCTCGCGCAATCCGCTCAAGGCCAGCAGGGCAGCGACCTGCTTGCTGTCATGCGGTTCGGGAATATGCTGTTTGAGACGGGCGGCTCCGGCGGCGCAGCGGGTTTGCAAATCGTCATCGCCAAGCACCGCAGCCATCTTTATGCCGTCGTTGTAAGCCATCAACATCAACGCATGCATACCGGCATCGACCGCCGGCTGATTGGCTTTGGTCGGCCAGTCAAGAAAGCCGTTGGGCAGCGAACACACATTCTGATCGCTGATGAATTTATCGAGATTGGCATAGAGTGCCTGTATATATTCATGGTGCTGGCGAAGATAGGCGGCGTCGCCGGTGTAAAAGTACCAGTCGTGCTGGCACCGCAGCCACCAGAGTGTATAGGAGGGCATATTGTTCATCCAGCGGTCGGCAGCGGTGGTCGCCCGCATGTAGTCCATTGATTTATTGACCACATCCTGCGCTCCGAAAACTGCGGCAACCGCCATAATCTCGGGGTGCATATCGCCCATCCAGACCAGTCGGTCGCGCTTTATGCCGTCCCAGATATACTCCTGGCAACAGAGATGGAGGGTATAGGCGGCGGTACGCCAGATTTCATTCAGCCGTTCGTCATTGCATCTGAAAAACCCGAGATACGGCATATCGCGCATTAGTGTTACCGCTCTGACGGATTCCAGCAGCAGCACACCCTCGCTGACCAGGTCAATGCGTGCAAAGCGAAAACCGCTGTTGCCGATCTCACGGCTGCCCAGCCAGGGCAGATCAATCACGCCATCGCGGATGGCGTGGTCGTTGCAGGCTCCGCGCTCGCCAAGTTCCGCCATAGCCTCAGCCGCCGACTCGCCGAAACGCACGCGTACGCTCACTCCCGCCTTTTTGCTGCGTCCACCGCTAGCCAGGTGCACACCGCCGTGCAGCTCACGTCCGAAATCAAAGAGTACCGAAGCTGGCTTGCCTCTGTTTTCCATGCGGCATCCGGAGCCAGAGAGAAAGACACCCTCAGGAACTTGACCATATTTTTCTTTCAAGAGTATTTCTGCGTTGGCGACCGATGATTTCTCGCTATTTGGGGATGTCCAGACCACACGCGTCGGCATAACAAACGCACGCACGCGTGGATCGCGGGTTTCCTGCGCAAATAATGATGATGCCCCGATACACAAAAGTACGGCCATGTTTATGTTCGTTTTTTTCATTTTTGTTTTCTTCTTTTAAATCTCTGAGGACGCTGATCCCCAGCTCGGCTGTATATTAATAAAATCTTCTTTGTCGTAGCGAGCCGCAAAAAAACTCGCTTAAAGATTTTTCGCAATAGTCCGGGCTCGTAGCGCCCGACTTAGCTGATTCTTCGCTGTGCCGAGCTGGTACTCAGCACTCCCAGGTTTTTGCAACCACATTCCGCATCCAACTTTCCTCATCCCACGGAGAAAATCCGTTTCACCGGATTTTTTCATCCGGCAAATCCTGTTTAATCCCTTCATCTACCGGCATTTTGTCGTTCTCTTCACTCAGTCCCACATCTTTCATAACCTCATCCAGTTCACGCTGCATGCGTTTAACAACCTTGGCGTATTTAGGCCGGTTAATCAGGTTATAGCGCTCTTCGGGATCGAACTCGATATTGTAAAGTTCGGCCATATGGCGGGTCGGCGAACCATCGCCTTGCGGATAGCGTGTATACTTCCACTCATCCGTCCGGACACACCGCACATTGGGAGTATAGGGAAACTGCTTCTCGTAATTGTAATAGTAGAGGAAGGAGTCACGCCAGCGCCAGTCACCGCGGTGCACGAGTTTAACCCAGGATCTGCCGTGGATATCTTCGAGCGGCTCGGCACCGCACAGCTCCAGAATACTTGGAGCCACGTCGACCGTCAAAACCTGGCGCTCTACAACCTTGGGCTGGTGTGCCGGGGTCAAACCGGGATAGCGAACCACCTGCACAATACGGATGCTCGGTTCATGCGAGGTGCGTTTGTCAACCATCCCATGTTCACCGCTCAGGATACCGTTGTCGCTCATGAAAACGATGATAGTGTTATCCAGCTCACCGCGCTCTTCGAGCAACTTGTACAGCCGCCCGACACTGTCGTCCACTGAAAGCAGTGTGGCCCAGTAGGCCCGATTCATCGCGGCAAAATCCTCAACCGCCTCAGGTGAGCTGTCGGGGAAATCCTTACGCCAATCGAAGAGCGGTCCGTAGATGCCGTGCCAGGTGCTGAGTCGCTCTTTAATCCAATCCGGTTTGTCATCCAGCATGAAAGCGGTTTCAGGATAGGGAAACCGGTGGTCCTCAAAAGCATCGCGATATTTTTTTTCAGGGGTGTAGAAGCTGTGCGGGGCCTTGTGTCCCAGCATCAGGCACCAGGGCTGAGAGCTCTCCCGCGGACGACGAATCCACTCTTCGGCCATATCGGTGACGACCGAGGTGTAATACCCTTTGACGACTCGCCGTTTCCTGCCGTTGAAGTTAAACTCGGTATCATAGTATTTACCCTGCCCCTTGTGTGTGACAAACCAGTTGAATCCGGGGCGGGGCTCATCGTTATCCTCCCCCATGTGCCACTTGCCGATGTAGGCGGTGTCATATCCCTCGGATTGCAACACCAGCGGAAAACTTTTAAGTCCAGCGGGATACTCGGTAAAATTATCGACTACTCCATGGGCGTGCGCGTAGAGCCCGCTCAGAATCGAAGCACGGCTGGGAGAGCAGAGTGAAGTTGTGCAGAACGCATTACGGAAATAGACGCCCTCCTTGCCCAGACGATCCATATTGGGTGTGCGCAATTCCTTGTTCCCAGATAGTCCGATCGCATCCCAGCGTTGATCATCGGTAAGCATAAACAGCACATTGGGACGCCTGGCGTAAAGCTCAGCAGCGAAAAAAAGCAGTGCTCCCGCCACCCACAGAGATTTTTTCATGATCGCCTTCCCCGTTTTTACAAAACAACTTTTATATCTTATAGCGATCCCGCGCTTTAGTCAAGAGCCAGGGCAAACTAGGATTTTTAGCTGTGCCCCTTGCCTAAGAAAGTTAAAGGCGATCTTTTTACACAATTTAATTTTTTTCAAAAGAAAAGTAAGCAAAAGAAAATCAACCTCCCTCATGTTCATAAGTCTCATTAGGAGCTGAGAGAAGGCTCTCCAATCGACTTCTAAACAATCGGGGGTTTATTATACAAGTGTGTACTACGAGCTTAACAATGTTTGCAGTACAAGCTTTAGCCTGCCGAAAGAGACCATTCACTCTCTTTTGCACTAAATTGAATCGCACCCCCTGATCAGAGCTTGAGTCCAGAGAGATCAGGCTGCATGCGGCTGGTGTCGGTGATCACCTGTTCCCATGTGACCACACTGCCGCTGTGAGCCGCCATGCGTCCCATGATCGTGACAAGATTACTGCGCACACTCGGCTCAGTGGTTGTGTTGGAGCAGTCACCCTGTTCAATCATCGCGTGAAACGCGGTAATGTTATTAAAGGCTCCCTCCCGGTATATCCGTGGGGTAGCGCCGCCACGGTAGAAATTTTCGCCGCGGATAAGCACCTGCCCGCCGTAGCTGGTTTCCAGCACACCCTTGTTGCCGAAGGCGCGGAAAACGATTCCGTCCGGCTGCGAGCCGTGTCCGGCGAACTGCCGTGAACTGAAGGTAACTCCGGCATTGTCGGGATACCGATATTGCAAAGCATAGCAGTCGTTGTTATCACCGACATCCACTCTGGTTTTACGTGCGCATCCGCCCGACACTGAAATCGGCGGTCTGTCCATCACCCAGCTCATCACATCAAGCGTATGTATATTCTGTTCGGTGATGATGTCACCTGACAGATCTTTCATGAAAACCCAGTTTTTCAGTCTGGCCTCGGGTCCTGAACCCGGCGGCACCTTGATCTGCAGCCGGTCGCAGTGGTAGTAGGACTCACCGAAGGCAATCTCGCCGATGGCGCCTGCGTGCACCCGTTTAACTGCTTCAAGGTAGAATGGCTGGGCGCGGGTCTGAAAATCCACAAGGAAGCTGAGTTTCCGTTTTGCGGCCTCTTCGGATGCCGCCCGGATTGCCATGCTTCCCGGCACATCAACCGCTATCGGCTTAGCCAGATAAACATGCGCACCGGCGGAGACTGCGGCGGTGGCCTGTTCGGGATGAAAATAGGGCGGCGTAATGATGGCGACCGCATCGGGTTTACACTCCAGCACCCCCTTATAGTTGTTCAATCCGGTAAATCTGCGGTTTTCCGGCACAGCGTATTTCTGACCGAGGGTATCAACCTGTTCTTTGAAATAATCACCAAGTGCCGTAATCTGATAACCGCCATGCTCCTGCAGAAGGTCGGCGATAAAAGCTCCACGTTGACCACAGCCGATTATGCCGATTTTTATTTTGGCGCGAGCTGTTTCCTGGGCCAATCCGTTGGCCGCAACCGCTGTCATACCGATCATGGTGTTTTTTACGAATCCACGCCGCGAGAATCCCGTTTCGCCGCAGAGCTTGTTTTTGTTCTGCATAAGACCACTACCTTTCTTTTCATTATTGTAGATCGTCCGCGCGATCCGTCAGTATGAACCGCACAGTACTATGCGTACACGTTAGTTCCGGACGTGATTCCGGATCGAGCCGGGTTGTTATTCTCGCAACTTTCGTTACAAAAAACAAGCAGACAACGTTTACAAAACAGCTTCCGCTTATAGCTCAAAAAGCGGAAGATCGCCCTTGCTTTCCCTCCGTAACCTCTCAATGACAGCCGGAGAAAGGTATGCTACAATGCTCTGTCATTATGGAAAAAATTCATCAGAAAAGCCGGGAATTCGCCCAGGATAATATCTACCGGCTGCTGATCCGTTACGCACTTCCCGCTACAGTCGGGACTGCCGCATTCACGCTTTACAATATCATTGACCGCATATTCATCGGGCAGGCACTTGGGCCACTGGCTCTCTCGGGACTAACCATAACCTTTCCCCTTTTTATGCTTTGCATCGGCATCGGAATGCTGGTAGGCATCGGTGGTGCCACTCTGATATCACTCAGGCTGGGCGAGGGGCGTTACGAGGAGGCCGAGAACATTCTCGGCAACATCGTGGCGATGTTCACGAACTGCCGCAGCCACATGGCACGACGCATTGTTCCCCCGACAGCGATATCAGCGGCGGTCAACTCAACCGTTGAGCGTCCAGCCCGTACGATACTCACGCTTGAGCAGCTCATTGGCCTCGGCATTATTGGTCACCTGCCCATTCTTGCCGTCATACTTCAGCTTCGATCCCACTCGGTATGCCACCAACCCAAGACACATCTGCTCGATCATATCGGCACTGTAACCAAAGTCACAGGAAGTTTTCGGGGTACTGCCGCTCTTGGCGGCATTGATCCACTCTTTCTGGAAATGGCCGACCGACGGCAGCAGCTCCTCTTTACTGCGCGGATTATAGTATGAGAGACTTCCATCCTTGCCCAGCGGAATGAGTACACGCGTAGTAAAGTCCGCCACAAGGATACCTTCGCTGCCTTTGAACATCGCACCATGCCCGATTTTGTTGATATCTACATACTTGCTCGGGGGTTTGGGCATCGCGCCACCCTGGTACCAGGTTAAGGAGATCGGCCCGCGCCAGCTGTTAGCCGGGTGTTCAAAGCGCATCTCCGCTTTGACCGGGGTGACATCCGGATTAAACGGCTCCCCTTTGGCCTGCGCAGAGGTCGGCAGATGGCAATCGACCGCATTCCAAAGCAGATCCATGGTATGACTTCCCATATCGCCGATCTGGCCAGCACCGAAATCCCAGTACATGTTCCACTGCAGACAGTTAGCCCCGGCCCTGCCGGAGAAATACTCAGGGTTGTAGGGGTGATCGGTTTTTACCGGACCCAGCCAGAGGTCATAACGCATATCGGCCGGAGGTGATCCGGCAGCCGGCAGATAACCCGGTTTGGGAATCTGGCGATTACCCCAGGCATAGGCACTCTTAAACTCTCCGATCGCTCCGTCGCGGATCATCTCCTCAACACGGTTGAAATTGTCGTGCGCATGACGCTGCATGCCCACCTGAGTGGCAAGTTTGTTTTTGCGCGGCAGCCAGTTCGCACGCACAACCCGGGCCTCTTCCACTGTGATCGCCAGCGGTTTTTCGAGATACACATGCATATCGCGATTCAACGCCCAGTTGGCGACGAAAGCATGCGTGAAATCGGTTGTACATATCACAACAGCGTCGATATCTTTCTGCTCCAAGCACTTGCGCCAGTCATGATATACCTTGGCCTTCGGGAAACGTTTGACCGCATCCTTCAGATTACGATCCCAGACATCACACAGGGCCACAACATTCTCATCGGCAATCGAATCAAAATGGGCTAACCCGCGTCCCCACGTGCCGATCAATGCTATGTTAAGTTTGTTGCTCGGAGCACTCTGCCCGAACACCTTCAGCGAGGGCAGAATGCTCACTCCCGCTCCGGTTGTCAGTGCTGACTGTAAAAATTGACGACGCTTCATTATTTGTCCTCCTTAATCAGCGCAGATGCCTCCCTTCACAGCAACTAGAAAAACTGACAAAAAATCAGGGTCTCTTTTCGCCGCTACCGGTTCAGGCAGCTCGCAACGCTTCTGTAAACATCTATACGGTGTGCCGATATATTCCCGCGTTATTCCCGCAATTGAAACGCCGAATACCGAACGATATGTTTGAGTTTATACCGGAATTGCGGGATTTTATCAACAGCATTTTCACGGTTTTATTATCTATTTGCATTGCAAAAAAACCGAAAAAACAATAATGTGCGGGAAAAGGAATTTAGTTATGCCGAAACTTGATCCGATGCAGCTGAAAGACTGGGAAATAGCCGAAGCCGCCGAGCAGCGGATGCGTCCAATCGAGAGTATTGCCGGCGAATTGGGTCTGGCGGCGGATGAATGGAGTGCTTACGGACGTTTCCTGGGCAAACTGGAAACCGCACAGCTGCTTAGAAGACCCTGGCGCAAACGGGCCGGATATGTCGATGTGACCGCCATCACACCCACCCCGCTGGGCGAAGGTAAAACCACCACAACGGTGGGACTGGTGCAGGGGCTGGGCAGACTCGGCAAGCAGGCAATGGGGGCTGTCCGTCAGCCCAGCGGCGGACCGACCTTCAACATCAAAGGGTCAGCGGCAGGCGGCGGACTGGCGCAGGTGATTCCGCTAGCGCCGCTCTCACTCGGATTGACCGGCGATATCGATGCAATTACCAATGCCAACAATCTGGCGATGGTGGCTTTGACCGCCCGTATTCAGCATGAAAACAATTATGATGACGCACGCCTGGCCAAAAGCTTTCTTAAACGGATCGATATCGATCCTGAACGCATCCAGCTGCGCTGGGCGATGGACTTCTGTGCTCAGGCATTGCGTAACATCGAAATCGGCATCGGCGGCAAAATGGACGGTTTTCAGATGCCGTCAGGATTTTATATTACTGTCGCTTCCGAGGTGATGGCCATCCTGGCCATGTCAACAGACCTGAAGGATTTACGTCGGCGAATCGCGGGAATCATTGTGGCCTACACTAAAAGCGGCAGGGCGGTCACTACTGCCGACCTGGAGGTGGACGGTGCCATGACCGCCTGGCTGACCCGCGCCGTAAATCCTACACTGATGCAGACTATCGAGGGGCAGCCGATGCTGGTTCATGCCGGACCCTTTGCCAATATAGCGATCGGCCAAAGCTCGGTTATCGCCGACCGTCTGGGTGTAACCATGTGTGACTATCTAGTAACGGAAAGTGGTTTCGCTGCTGATATCGGATACGAGAAATTCTGGAACATCAAGTGCCGCTGCTCCGGGCTCAAGCCTGACGCCGTGGTGATCGTAGCCACTATCCGCGCTTTGAAGTCACATGGCGGAGCACCGCCGGTCAAAGCGAGCCAACCGCTTGATCCGGTTTACGCAACGGAAAATCTAGAGATTCTTGAGCGGGGCTGTGCCAATCTGCTGGCACACATTGAAATTGTAAAGCGTTCGGGCATCTCTCCGGTTGTTTGTCTTAACAGTTTTCACACCGACACCCGTTCTGAAGTTGAAACTGTCAGGCGCATGGCCGAGTCCGCCGGCGCACGTTTCGCGTCCTCCGACCACTGGCTCAGGGGCGGTGAAGGCGCAATGGAGCTGGCGGAGCGCGTTGTGGAAGCCTGCAATGACGAAACCCGTTTTGAGTTTCTCTCCGATCTCAAAGCTCCCCTCACAAGCCGGATCGATGATATCGTAACTCAGGTTTACGGTGGTGCGGGTGTGAGCTACAGCGACCTAGCCCGCGCCGAGATCAAGCGCCTTGAGCTTGATCCGCAGACAGCTGATTTGCCAATCTGCATGGCTAAAACACAATACAGCCTTTCACACGATCCCAAACTTCCGGGACGTCCGACCGGATGGACCCTGCCGGTGCGCGATGTTCTGCTCTACCAGGGAGCAGGTCTGGTTGTGCCGGTAGCCGGCGACATCAAACTGATGCCCGGCACAGCATCCAATGCCGCTTTCCGACAGATTGATGTAGATACGGATACCGGACGGGTCAAAGGACTTTTCTGATGGATAAGGACGCAATTCGCAGGGAGATGCGCACCCGGCGTGCAGCAGTTGACCGACAGGAGCGCCGTGAGGCCAGCCGCACAATCTGTGCTTCATTGCTGGCAAGCCGCAAAATCAATCTTATTCTGACTTGCTGGCGAATATCGACCTATCTCAGCACGCCGCAAGAGATTTCCACACGCCGCATTATCAACGCCATCCATGGAATTGGTCGGGAAATATGCGTGCCCATCTGGAATCAGGCCAACCTAAGCTATGATCTGAGTCTGCTGCCGCCCGGCATGAAACTTATCAAAGGTCAGCTGGGCATTCGGGAACCGGCGTGGCCCATGCCGGTTCCGGTGTGGGATGTGGATGCTTTTATTATTCCAGGTCTGGCTTTCGACATGTATGGCGGAAGGCTGGGATTCGGCGCAGGCTTTTATGACCGCATCCTAACGCAGCACCGCAACACCGCCAAACTGATCGCACTCTGCTATGACTGGCAGGTGCTTGATGATCAAGTGCTCCCGCAGGAGCCGCATGATGTCAGTATGCAGTGGATTATCACCGAGAAAAGAGTAATCAGATGCGGGCAACTGATTGTGCCCGACACACTGAAACCCGGCAAGGGTGACGAGCCCGCCTAATGACACACTATCTCTCAGGCGAAGGCACTCTCTTTCTTGATCAGTGAAAGAATGCGCATCACTTCCACCGCACTTTCCAGAGTGACCGGATAGTTGATGTTCTCACGAATGGCGTTGAACACATGCACCCAGATCAAATCCATGCCGCTTTCCCCGACGGTCTTCAGCGGCACATCCTCCTGAATCCAGCTCAGCTCTTCCGGGGTGCCGAATGACCCGAGCGGCGGAGTTCTGACCGAAGCACGACGTCGCGGCAGCTTGTTTTTGGGATCAAGGTACTTCAAATGTCCCTTTTCAGCTCCGTGATGAAGAGTGAACTCGCCCTTGGAACCGGAAACGCGGAAATGCGGCTCATCACTCACGCAGCCACCGGAGTATTTAAGATCAACTGTCAATCCAGCCTGGTTGCTCAGCAGCAGATGCATGTAATCCTCGGCATCTCCGACAGCGGCGACTCTTTTCAAATCAGCCCAAATCTTGATCGGCGGAGTACGCATAAGCTGCATGGCCTGATCCAGCAAAGCACTGCCTTCAGAGAGTACAACCCCGCCGGAACAGCGCTTGACCGCCTGCCAGTCATCCCGGCGATTGTAGGCACCCCTGCGCACCATAACATTGTAAACATCACCGAGCACCCCGGACTCAATCACCTCCTGAACTTTGACAAAGGCCGGTTCATAACGGTAGTTCTGACGCACCAGCAGCCGGTTGCCAGCTTTGATCGCCACCGCACGCAACACCGAGGCCTGATCGTAGTCAGTACAGATCGGACGCTCCAGATTCACCCATTTACCCTTTTTCAAAGCCTTGATGGCATCTTCACAGTGACTGTCTGAACGTGTAGCTATATCCACCAGCTCCACATCAGGATCCGCAACCATATCTTCATAACGACGATATGAACGACACTCAGGGTTTGACTCACGCACCATATCACGACGATCTTTGATCGTATCACATACCGCGACAATCTTGAAAAGACTGCTGTACTTCGCCAGTTCGGCACAGTGCGTCTCCAAGCCGGCACGCCCCAGCCCGGCAATGCCTATCTTCACCGGCGGTCTTGTAGTTTGAATCATAATAATACTCTTTTCTCACTGACAGATGCTTAATTGCGAAATTTATATCTGTTACTCTTGTCCAGTTATCAGCTAAAACGCAGTGAGTCTATCCCAATCAGAGCGCGATGTCAATAGATTAAGCGACGAAGCAGTCGCGGAGTTCAAAAGCGGAAGTTTTGGAGCGGACAGCAGGCGGAGACCCAAGTCGCAAAAATTGTCAGGGCGTTCTTATCCGGTAGAAGAGCGAATTTTCCGCTGCCGGAACCGCAACGCCGGTCTGTTCCGCCTGACCGCTGATCTGTTGCTGTCCAGCCCATCCTTCAGCCGCCGGCGCAGCATTGGTCTCTATCAGATACTGCTGATCGGCCACCGAAATAAAGGTCAGCAGAAAGCTCTCCGGCATCAGGGTGTGCGGCACAAATCCGATGATATCCGGCGGCGGATCAGACTGAGTTGCACCGATTACAATCAGATCATCTCCGACAGTGGTTACATCACCCGATCCAAAATTAACCGTGCCGCTGAGCTGGTATTCGCCATCCGCACCGGTGACGGAGTAGGTAAACTGCATCGGAGTACTGTCCCAGCTCATATAACGAAGCCGGCGACTTGAATCATCCCACATCAGCGGCGCATAGTTGCGGGGTTCCAGTTCCTTCGGCAGAGTTTCAGTAATGTAAATCTGAGTGGCCGCTGTCGGCGGCTCGACGAAAACCGTCACATTGGTGCCGTTTATCTGTCGGTAGTTAGAGTAGAGAATCTGGGTGTACTCTGCGTTCAGAGTGTTGGTCACGCCGTTCAGAACCGTTGTTACAGTCGGCGTTTCCGGTGCGGCCCAGCCGAAGATATCATCCTGATAGACAATCGCATAAACACCGGTGGTCAGATTGACCGTTTCTCCGCTGTCGTGCCAGGTCGCGCCGACGTCGATGCTCCAGGCGGCACCGTCAGCGACAGCTCCGCCCGGCGTCAGGTTGACCTGAACGTAACCGTTGGGAATGGCGGTGACATTCAGCGCTACAACGTCGCTGAGAAGTGCTCCGGCCACATTGCTGACCAGGCAGCTTATGAGGTCGCCATCCTGACTGAGCGGCACACTCTGCAACGTGAAGTCGGCAGCTGTTGCGCCCGGCGTGTCGACTCCGTTGACACGCCACTGATAGAAGAGCGGCTCTGTACCTGCGGCAACGATTGAAAAGGGTGCGTCATGCTGCTCTTCGACGGTCACCGCCTGCGGCTGGATGACGATCTCAGGGGCGTCAGGCGAATAGCCTGCGCTCTGATATCTGACCAGAAAACCAAGTTCCAACAGATAACCGAAGGGATCATCCCAGGTTTCCCGAAATCCACCGCTGACCCAACCTTCAGATGCAGTCATGCCACCGGCATAGAACACGCTGTTCCGCGCGGCAAGCGCGGCGAGCTGTTCCTCTGAGCCACCGCCGAGATAGCTGGACCATAAAAGTTCGCCCGCTTCCAATGAGATCACAATCAGATAGCCATCCTGACCGCCGCTGTGCGCAGTGGCCGCCCCGCTCAGCCAGCCTCCATTTGGCGAGGTGCCGCCGATCACCAGCTCATTGTCGTCAAGCACACAGATTGAATCAAGAGTGTCGCTCACGGCTGAGCCGTAGAAGCGACTCCAGTTGATCAGGGGTTCGTTAGCGCCGTCGGTGATTGAACAGACGAATCCGTCGCCGTTGCCAGGCGGCTGATTCAGGCGCACCTCCTGCGACATGAAATCCGACGAAGTCGTGGTTCCGGCTGCAAAAATCCTGCCGCTGATCTCATCATAGGCCAATCCGCTGACGCTGTCGCTGCTGCCGCCCCCCAGATAGGTTGACCACAGATGTTCGCCTTCCGGAGTGAGTTTAACCAGAAAGCCGGCTTTGCTATTGGCAGAGGGCAACACACCGTTGACCTCCGAGACCCACCCGGTCGAACAGGTTTCTCCGCCGACATACACCGCCCCGTTGGTGCCAACCGTACAGGCCAGGGCCGCATCGCGCTGATCACCCCCGAGGTAGTGCGCCCACAGCAACACTCCCGCAGGCGATACCTTGAGCACACAGGCGTCCAAATCACCCTGCAGCGACTGCCCGTATGAGCGTCCGCCGACTGTGTAACCGAGCACCCCCGGCACACTCTCGATTTGCTCGACCCCTGTATAACCAACCGCATATATATTACCGGCGTCATCGATAGCGACCGCGTTGAACCCATTGGTAGAGTGCATATCACCCACAACCAGAGGATTACTCCAGATCAGTGAGCCGTCGGCTTTGGCAAGCGCGTACAGCGCAGCATCGCTGCCAGCATCTCCCTGGGCTGACGTATGGCCGATCAATCCGCCAGCGTAAACAACCTGAGTATCGGCAGCGATTCCCCGCACCTCATCGTTGCCGGCATCTCCGAGCAAACTGTACCACTGCAGCTCACCGCTGCCGGAAGCCTGAGCCACAAAAGCGTCACGCGCACCGGCTTCAAAGGAAAACTCCGTAGCCTCCAGCGACTGGTCGTTGATCAAGGACTGGGAGCCGAGGTACCCGGCGAAACAGAGATTTTCGCCAGCGTCAATCAGCATACTGCGAACTCCGTCCCTGTCAAAAGTGCCGCCCACATAACTCGACCATCCAGTGCTGACATCATAAGCACCGCGAGCCGATGTGCAGACCAGCACAAGCAGCAGTACGATCAACACTCTATATTTACAGCACTTGAAGTTCATAGGTAGTCATTATAGCACTTGCTGTGCCACACCTGCAAGCAGACGGTGCAAACGCATCTAATTTTTCGTATCTGAACCTCTTTTTGGCTCGCTTCTTGCTTTTGGAGACTATTTCGTGTGTCCTGGATAACCGGATCAGCATAGCGTTTAGCCAATTAAACAAAATCCATCCCCCTTCAGTTTGGTAGAGTGTTTCGTGCGATGGACCCAGGGGCTGCGTGAACGGATCTGCGGGGAGATCGTGGCCGTTGACGGCAAGGTGCTGCGCCGGGCACTCGACAAGGGTAGGAAGGATGCGCCTAAAGTTGAAAAAGGCCGGATGGAATAATGACTTCCTCTTTGGTCTTCCGGGTATCAACCCAGAATAAAACTACGCCATCAGAAACCTAGCCAGCCCGAGTTTGCCTAAAAAGCCCGTGCTTTACGCCAAAAGCGATTCGGTGCGAACGGGAAGTTCGGGGTGCCGCAATAGCTCTGTTTTACCCCACAGATTCTGCGAAAGAGCCATTTTTTCTAAATCTTTCATTAGATTACGGTGGACTTTGAACTCTGAAAAGCGTTATTATGAATTTTATAGTAACTTGCAGCTCAGAAACTGTAGCAGGAAACAAGAATTTTAAGCAGCAGCTTGAGCTGGTAGCTGGTAGCGAATACAGCAGAGCAAGTTACAAGTTACAAGCTGGGTTGTGGGCACAGCCCGCGTGAGTGTTTTGCTGTTTCTTTTTATATCAATGTAATGATCAAATCAAGTTTCAGAAAGATTCATCACAGTATCCGGACGCACTTCGGCATACTCACCTCCTGTATTCTGTTATCGCTGCTGCTGGTGTTTTATCTAGGCAGCCGGTACATCATGCTCAGCGTTATTCATGAGGCGGAGAAGGAGATCGGCAATGTCAGCAGCAACATTAAAAGTTTCATCCTGAACCAAAGTCACGCGCTGCAGCAATTCACCAGCCAACGGGCGCTGTTATGCGCCAATGTGCAAGGCCAACAACTGACTGAAACGCTTAAAAGCTCTATCCGCCCCAACAATCAGAGCGGGATCCCGACCCATCTGGTGCTTTTTTTCAACTTGGACGGAAGCTTGCGTGCAGGTTATTACAGTACCGAAGGCACTGATCTGAGCGTTGTTGATGCGAGTATGATTGAGACCTACTTCGGTGACAGATACAATCTGGCAAAGCTTTGCGCCGGGCGCGGAACGCCGATTTCAGGGACCATCTCGTTTCAGGGCACACCCCATTATATCAGTATTGCGCCCGTGAGCAGCGGAAATTACGAAGTAACCGGCTCACTGTGCACCGGAACGATTATACATAATTCCTTGTTTTTCCAGGAGATGTCCGAGGTTTCGCAGGGGCTCAGCGTTGCTTTGGATAAAAGCGGAACAGCAACGGCTGAAATTGCCGTTGAACGCGGTGACGGAGTTGAGCCGGCACCGATTTTTGCAAAAACACTGCTGTTTGCGCCGGAGAGCGAATGGAAGGTAGGCAGTGCTGACTTAAAGGCCGTGATTCCGATTCAAGACATTATGGGACGTGAGATTTCGACATTGTCGATCCATTTCCCGCGCAGTTTTGCAGCTATCACCACGATCGGCTTGGGATATCTGACGGTGTTTGTCGCCGGGGTGGGCATTCTCTTCATTGTACCTATCTTCTGGCTGCAGGGTAAAATTCTGCTGGATCCGCTCTCCAAAATGGAGCGGGACATTCTCGCGGTAGCAGACAAGTTTAATCAGGGCGAAGTTGAATATCTGAAGTATGAATCCGATGATGAATTCGGACGGGTGGCGCGCAGCATGGACAGGCTGATCTATGAACTAAACAGCAAGTCCGAACAGATCGCCCACAACGCACGGCGACAGAACGCGCTGCTCACCGCCATCCCCGACTGTCTGTGCACCTTCAACGGCGGAAGCCAGTTGATCGCGATAGAGAAGCACCCGGATAAGGTAGCACCTGTTCCCGGAATCAGACTCAACCACCCCCTTTCCAGTGAACATTTCAAAAGCGAGTCAATTTTTGATTTTGAGCAGGCAATTGCACATGTGCTCAACACCGGAGAAATCCAGAATGTTTCAATGCTCTGCCGGGATGTCAACAACCTGCTGCGTTATTTTGAAACCCGCCTGACGCGGATGGATGATAATCTGGTGCTGGTGGTTTTCCGCGATGTCACCAGTGAGACGCTGACCCACAAGCGACAGGAGAGAATAGAGGCACGGGAGGGCAAGGCGCAGCAGATGACCAGCCTCGGAAATCTTGCCGCCGGTATTGCGCATGACTTCAATAACATCCTTTCGATCATAAAAAACACCCTGGAGCTTCAGGATTGCTCCAAACCGACAGTCGAAGCGACAAAAGAAAACGCGGATGTGATCAGAGAAGCAGCCAACCGGGGCAGCGCGTTGGTACAGGAGCTGATGACCTATGCCGGACAGAACAAGGTTAATCTGCGCCGCATGAAGCCCTCCGAGATCATCTCCGAGCTGACACCGCTGTACAAAGGTGTGATCAGGTCCAACGTCACAATTGATATTTCGCTCGGACAAAATATCTGCGATGTGATGGTGGATGCCGATCAATTCTGGAAGGTTATTGTCAATCTGGTCAAAAATGCTTCGGAATCCATCAGGAGCACGCATGGATATATTAAAATATCGACCTACAGCTATGAGATAACCGCAGCCAACAGCATGAAGTTCTTCAGCACACATCCGCTGGAACCGGCCCGCGGCGTGGTCTTTGAGGTTGCTGACAATGGCGACGGTATTCCGCAGTGGATTGTCGACCGTCTCTTCGAGCCGTTCTTTTCCACCAAATCGGTCGGGCGCGGTTTGGGACTTGCGACCGTTTTCGGCATTGTTGACAGTCATAATGGCGGCGTTAATATATTTTCACGTGAGCATATCGGCACAAAGTTCAGAATCTGGCTGCCGGCAGCTGATCCGGAGGGGGACCTGAACTTTACAGACGACACCCTGCCCGTACAGGAAGGGAAAAGGGGCCTCATCAACTCATCAACCACCATCACCGGACGGCAGAATATTTCCTGTAAACCGGCCGTGCTGGTAATCGATGACGACCCTTCAATTATCAAAACGACATCCATGCTGCTCAAAGCCATGGGCATCGGTGCCTTCACGGCCGGTTCCCGCACCGAAGCACTGGCACGCTACCGTAAATATAGCAACAACATCAACCTGGTAATGATGGACGCGCAGCTTGGCGACCTCGACAGCGTACGTCTGCTCGCAACGTTGCGAATGAATCGGGAGAATCTGCCGGTTGTCATCTGCTCAGGCCATGCGCGGGAAAAAATTGCGGCCATGTTTGCGGCATCCGATATCGCCGGTATTCTCATCAAGCCCTATACAATGGCCGAATTACGTGACATGCTGATTCAATTCATGCCGCTTGACACGCAAAACATCTAAGTATATATACCGATCTCCGTGGCTGGCATAGATGATGCTCGGATTATACCGGGAGTTGTTTTATCAGGACAAAAGAATTTTGTATGATGAAATATACGGATCAATCATGAAAAGCGGGTATGACAGGAATGGAATGACAATTATCGAGATGCTGGTGGCCTCGATGATTCTAGCCCTGGTGATGGCCAGTGCTCTGCCGCTCGTCAATCAGTTGATGGCACGCATCCACATGTCTCGCGACCATTATGTGGCGGCCACAATCTGCCAGGCTCGTATTGAGCGGGCCAAATCGGTGCCCTACAGTGATCTTCTTATGCTCAATGAGAGGGGATCACTCGTTGACGACTACGGCAATGCGGCGGTACCCGATGGGCGCTTCAGCAGAACAACGACCGTGAGTGTTGATGCGCCGGCAGCGGGGATGACTCAAGTGGTTGTTTCAACCAGTATCTGCATCTGCACACGCTGGGGCTGGCGCAGATTTCTGCATCCGGTCAGGACAGGTTCAAAGATTTGCCGATTCACCGAGGAACACGAAGAGATGACCTATCTCTTTACTGAGTACAACAAGCGATGAGGCAATTTATGCGGAAAGATTTTAATTGCGGATTTACCTTGATAGAGACAGTGATCTCTTCAGCTCTCATGGCAATGATAGTTGTGGCAGCTGTAGGGTCATGGCTGCTGTTTCTGCACAAATCAAACCGTGTCAATCAACAGGCGATGCTGGATCTGGATGCGCGTAGGGCCGTTGAAAGTTTTCGTTATGAGGTACGCAACGGTGCACGTGAAACCGTTATGTTCTATCCTGAACACCAGCAGCCCTATGATGCAATCGGTTTCGCACTGGCTAAGGATACCGACAACGACGGACTGATGGACATGGACGCCGGCGGCAGTAACATTCTGTGGCGCGAAACCGTTGTATATCATATCTGGCGCAGCGGTGATGTTCCGCAGATGCGCAGAACACTCTTTGACAACCGCAACAACGAGATGGAGCACGGCGACTATTACCAGCAGCTTGAAACCGTGGTACGTACCGGTTCGGGCACCAGTGCCTGTCTGCCGGGTGAGCGTTCCTCAACCAAAGTGCTGTTCGAAAATCTCTTCACCGGCAAACTGTGGCACGCCGAGGCAAACTTTGACTGCTACGCACCCGTGGCCAACACACGGGAAGAGATCACCTTCGGCAGCATACCTCTGGGACCAGGTGCACACCAGGTTGATCTGACAATCACCGGCAAACATCCCGACTCCAGCGGACGTCGTCTGCGCCTGGATCAACTCAGCCTGGGCGTTTCCGGCTGGCCGATGGAGGCTGAATCACTGGTATACGGCGGCAGTTCCGCTTCGACGGTTTTTACCGGACCAAACCTGGCCGGCGCCGCCTACGGCCTTGATGTCGCCACCGCCGGCGACGGCAATACGATATCCCTGCTGCTTTACAACGATGCCATTGATGAGGCGGAATTCATCGGAGCAGGGCGCAATGTGGCTTTTTCCAACACCGTTGTGCGTTTTGATGATGAGTTCTTTCCAGCCGGTCGCAGTCAGGGATCATACGCCGCCATGCTGGATGGCAACTACGCCGCCGCCTGGGACGGCGGCAAACAGACCGCCGACGGAGCGCGCAGTGTTTACTTTTACCCCACAAACTGTCTGGTACGCATTCCGATCATGGCACCGTGGGTTTCGGCTGACGGCTACGGACCGGTTTTTCGTCTCTATAAATCTTTATATAACAACAATCTGCAGATAATAAACCCCCACTATGCAGTTGTTGACACACCTCTGGACGGCTCCCCGCCCGCTCCCTTCTTCCCCGCCGATGACAACATCCCGCTGGAATTCTATCAGAACGGCGCGAAGATGAGCAGCTGGACGGCCTGCGCTAAAATGGATTACGTTGATTTACGTCCCTCTGAAACCATCCGTATTGAACCGTTGACAACACTTATGCTGACCTTTGAGGTGCGGATTACGAACTACATATCGGATCGGGGCACCGCCTTCCGTATGCTGCGTCCCGGTCTGCCGGGTTGCTGGATCATGTTGCCGCAGACAAATGCGGTCAGTGCCGCCGGCGATATCGTGATGCCCGACCCGGCAACTGTCACCAATAACTTCGATACAATCGCGTTGATTCAGCTGCCTTTTCTGGAATCAATGACTGTCAATTATGCCGACCAGGGGGATTATATATCGCATGTTTATGACACGCGCTCGGATGTCGCCTCAGACAAGACCGTAAAATGGGAGTCCGATATTCCCTCCGGTGCCGAACTCAGGATATTTGCGCGGTCAGGAGATTCGATCTCGGAGGATGGCTTCGAAATCAGCGACGCTTCAGAGTGGCAGAGCGTAACTGAGATTTCCAACGGCGGACGGCTCACCGACGCCGGACGCTATCTGCAGTTCCGAGCGGTTATGAAAGCACAGGCCGGTGCCCAGCCACCCAATGTCAGCAGTACGGAAACAGCCGGGCCCTACCGCCGTGAAACGCCGCGACTCCATCGCGTACTGATCACCTGGGATGGCGAGGAGCAGTATGTCGACATAACCGGCTCGCTGCTCAAGAGTCCCGACTGCGGCATCTTCAAGGTTGAGGTGGACGGCAAACCACTTATCAAAGGTGTCACAATGGAGATCGAAATCTTTAAGGATATCAAAACAATGGGTAATCGGAAAGAGCGTCTGCGATCGACAATGATGGCGGAGATCGAACCACGCAACAGTAAAAAACGTTAATGTTGAACACGGACACCATTCGAGCCCTTAAGGAGAAGAAGATGAAAAAGCAGATTAACAGAAAAGGGTCGGCACTGCTGACCGTACTCGGTATCGTCGCAGTGGTTTCACTTGCGCTGGTTTCCTTGTGTTTCACAGCCCAGCAGCAGTTCCACTCGGCGTTGATGTCCCGCGATATGCTCAAAGCCCGTATGATCGCTGAATCGGGACTCAATAAAGCCTATCACCGGATCAAAGAGGACTTTGAGCTTGCTAAAAACATCTCACTGAGCGAAAAGCTCAGCGACGGCAGTTTCAAGGTGAGTGCCAAAAGTTTCGATGGTGTCGTCAGCCGTGCACAACTGACCAGTGTAGGCCGGTGCGGCAGCGGCAGGGCTGTGGTCGCCGCCGACCTGGAAAACATCCAGCTCATAGTCGGGGATGACGGCAGCGGCAGCGGCGATTCCTATACAGTTGAAAACGACATCACTGTGGGCGGTACTCTGGACATCACCGGTAATTTTCACGCTGATGTTGACAGCATTCATGCCAACGGCATCATTGAGATCAACAAAAAATCCAATGTCAGCGACACTCTGATCATCTCAAGCGCGGGATCCATTATCTGGGGCAACGGCAAAGGCGGCGTACCCGCGGGGGTCACTCTGATGCCCAATCAACCCCGTCAGGAGATCAACCCCGCTGAACTGCAGGCCGCCATCAATGTTCTGATCAACCATGCCATTGAAAACGATGCGGTCTACTCATCATCAAGCGATCTGCCGGCCAATCCGCCGGGCGGTGTGGCACTGTACAATGGCACCTCCGACCTGAAACTGCATGGCAACTACAACGGATCCATTGTGGTCCTCGGCGGTAGCATTACAATCAACGCTCAGGCAACGATCGAGTCACCGGATGGTTATCCTGCCCTGGTATCGATCAGCCCTAACCAGATCCGTATCAACGGCGGTGCCGCCATCTACGGTGCCGTGATCGCACCCAACGCTTCGATGCGCTTCAACGGCAACGCCGAGATTCACGGGCCGCTGCTGGTCGGGCAGGATGTGCTGGGCAACGGCACTGCGGATCTCTACGCCGGCAGTAATGGACAGGGATTCAATCTGCCGTATGAGGAGTCGGTCAAAGACAACGTAGTCATCACAGCCTGGCATTGAGTGAAGGGTGAAGAAGCACGTAACAGAATCAGAGAATTGGAAACAGCACTCGCGGCAACATCAGATTCCAGCATTTATTTGATCGAGCATCTCCTGGCAGGTTCCCGGGTGTACTAGGAAAAAGTGACAGGTGGTGCCTAGGCGCCTGCTGATATCCTGTTGCAAATTGATATCCAGCGGATTCAGAATGCCGACGAGATACTCGGCATCCATTCTGGCAAAGGGAAAAACGCCGCGTATGGTTATGTAAGCGGATGAAAGTCCGGTAATGTTGATATTATCGACACTGAAAAGTTCGAGCGGTATGGCTGGCATATGGCTCAGCGTGATAAGATCCTCCATGATTTTGTCGGTCCACTCCGGATGCTGATCGTCGAGCAGGGCCAGAGCAGAGATCAGCTGGGCACGGTCGTTGACGGGAAATTCGGTCAACGTTCTGATAAGCTCCTCACACACCTCGCACGGCAGAATTTCCCTGTCTTTGATGCTCCAGACAAGATCCATCTCAGCTGAAAGCGCAGCTCTGGAAATCGCATGTATCTCAAGTGCCGGATTGCGGAGGTTGAGAGAACCTTCCAGATCAGTGTCAAAATGAGCCTGCGCGTCATAACGGGCTGCCGCTGCCTCTCCCTCCCGCTGTTCGGCCGCTTCGATTGCGGCATACACCCGGTTGATGGCCTCCTGAGACTGGGTATCATCACGAAAGCTTTTCAGCTGATTGGCGATACTCTGAGCATCCTCGTAGGCCTGCTCAGCGAGGAGTGTGTCAACCAGCTGAATCATGCACTTGCGCCGTTTTTCAACCTCACCGACCTGATCGTACGCCACAATCAGGCACTCGAGACTGGTACGGTCACCCGGCATAGTTGCAAGCATGGTTTCAAAGAACTCAATTGCCTCATTGATTTTATCGCCGCTATTTTCCATTCTGTGCTCCTGTATCCTGAAGCTGCTTTCAGCCGCGACTGAATGTAACTTATCTGATGAACGTAATCCTGTCTTACCCTGATTAACACCATGATCAAAGAGACGACGCGTAACAAGCTTATACAAAAATTATCCGATCTTATCAACCGCTTTCTCCCGCGATGATCTCCGGCCGCCGCGGTTCAATTTAGTTCAAACGGCATGACTTCGTCCCAAACAACACACTAAAGTGCGTACCGTACCACGAACTTCCTGGCGCAGCGTAGCCGCAACCAAACTGTTTTTTAACAGGATATTACTGCTTCAGAAATTATCTCTCACAGAGTCACAGTTTCTAATCCTGTTAATCCTGTAATCCTGTCCAAAACTCTTTCCCCCTTGCGCCTCTGCGCCTCTGCGCGAAACCTCTCCCAACTCGCGCACTCGCGCACTTTCGCACTCGCGCACTTCCTTGTTTTTATTGCAGAATTTGAGTTTATAGAGACTAGGCCC
>JAGYOL010000040.1 GCA_018399555.1 Kiritimatiellia bacterium
CAGAGCATCATTTTTGCATCCAGTGATAAAACCTTTACGGTCAACTCCGCCCAGTTTAAATACCAATGTGGGAGTCTGCACCAAGCCGTCATCATCACGGCCTATTTTCCACGCTGCGCCAGCCATGGCAGCCACATCACCATCGCCACTACAGTCTATCACCATGGAAGCGGTAATTTTCCGCATTCCGCTTTTATCGTAAGCAATCACTCCGGTAATGCGATTTCCTTCCTGCAGCACACCGGTTACACGCGTCTGGAACATCACCTTAACGCCAGCTTCAACGCACATCTGCATAGCGATACATTTCCACACATGCGCATCGAAGCTGAAAGCGGAGCCGCACTTGATATCATATTCAAATGGGGCGCCCGCACCGGAATATTGTAAGCGCTGAACAAATTCCAGGGGCAGTCCTTTGACTATCAAACGGTAATCACGATCATGAAAACCAAGCCAGGGAAGGGTTGTGGAGAGTCCCCCTAAAAACCCATTGTTTTCAATCAGAACGGCATCAGCACCATTCCGGGCAGCAGACAACGCCGCCGACAACCCGGCGGCACCTGCTCCGACCACAACAATCTCAGCGTTCATGTCATTTTTATTTGTAAACTTCATCGGTTTACATTATTGCGTCTAAATGCGTAACATACCAACTGCAATCTTGGCACTTTAAACACATTTGTAGCATAATTGTAACATTACTGCATAATAGATACATAATTCTGTGTTTGCAGGTGTGGGTTGCGCAAGTCCAACAGTCAACTATTGTCCGGCTTTTCCTCTATTTCAGGGTCTGACCCCGGACAAATCGTCCGTAATTTTAAATCGGTTGATTTCTGATGAAACAACCAGCCCGTTCTTTAAACGAACTGCGGCCCAGAGCGGATAATCTCCCCTGCTCAGCCGCGAAAGCGGCGCTCCTATTTCGACAGCGGCCTGCAAGCTGGAGGTGTTGGCTCTGCCCAACAATTTGCGACCGCAATATAAGGAAAGTTCCAACGGAATTTCGGTGCTTTGAACTGTAGCCTGTGCGCTGACAAAAGCCGGACCTTGAAACACACTGTTGTCGGCGGGCTTATCCACTTTGATCAAAGGAATTTTTATTTTGCCATAGTCCAGCTGAAATCTATAACGTTGCTCGTAACCATCGAAACGCCGGTCACGGGACGATGCCCTGACGGTGAGATCGCAGATACCGGATTCAATTGCCTGCGCATCAGGGAAAAGGCAGATCGGATGGGGCTGATAATATTCGGGAGAAAAGCATAGGGAGGAAGTTTCAACATCGTTTTGCATAATATCAACATAAACGAGGTCCATGGGTCGAATCTCGGGCAACAGATTCACATAGGATTTATCACTGAGAGAGACACGGTTGGTATTGAAGCTGAAAGTTGCACTGCCTGTCTGGATATGGTTGATTAAAAATGTATGTTTACGGGAAGTTCCGTCGATATCGGAATCGGAGGAAACGGCACTAAGAAGCAGATCGCAGAAGATATTGGTATCTGAACTGACAGAAGCGCATCTAAGCACCTGTTCGATATCAAAATTTGAAGTGTCAAAAGCAAACTCCTGCTGTGAAAGCCGCACTTTATCTCCGGCAGTGGTGGCGCACATAATCGTGACCGGTGCCTGCGGGGGTTCCAGCAGTCGTATTCTGACGAAAGCGGGATTTGACCGATCAATCAAAGACCCGCTGCCGACTGAGACCAGAGCATTGCCACATACTTTTAATGTGGAGAGCTGCCGCATGCATTGCCATCCGGTACGTGATACAACGCGGTAAAATCCGCCGGGTTGCTCTTCGCCGTAGTAGAGCGGTATATTGATCTCCGGAGGCTCGATATAGCTGCCTGTTAAAGCGGTATAAATCATACCGGCCAGCATATAGTTCAACTGACCATTGCCGACTTCATCCTGTCTGGATTTTACGTAGTCGGGATTCATAGACCACAGCCGGGCCCAGGCAATTTGATACGGTATAAAAACCATATCATGCTTTTTAGCGAAATCAATTCCTTCCATCAAAAGATTCTCGAGATTCTGTAGCGTTTTTTCGTTGGTATCGTCATTGGCCGGATTCCGGTTATAGACAACCTTCAGGGGTTGCGGCAACTCCGGCGGCACAAATTCAATCGAAGTATAACGATGCTCTTCTGTTAACGGTTCCATCTCCTGTATGGAACCGCAAACCATATCCAGCGGGCAGGCATGGCGATCAAAACCGTACTCATACCAATCCGCAGAAGAGTATTGCTCGGCCGCCTTACCGTCGCTGACGGATAAAAAGCCAAGTGCGTGTTGCAGAGCTTCATTGGATCTTGAACCGGCATGATAGAACAGGTAGCGCAACCGGGCACGATCATCGGTACGGACAACCCCTTTAAAAGGGCGGGAGTAGTGTTTGAGAAGCAGTGCTTTATCAACCGCATCCTCGGCGGCCAAGGCCAAAGCAGCAGCCGTTTTTTTTACCACCCAATCGGTGACAACTGCAGCTTTGGGTACTGATCTGTTAGTGATATGACACCAAATAGATGCTGCGGAAAGGAAGCAGTTAGCTCGTTTCCGCAGCAGTGAATGTTTCGGCAGAACGTGATGCCTGACCGCATTGCGCCAAGCCCAGACTGCCGGAATCACCTTGAGTCCGCACCCATCGGCGACGCGGTAGGTTATTTCAGTCAACTTATCCTCTCCATTACCATACTCATTGGAAGAAGGTGGCAGATCAAGCATCAGCAGCATCACCTGGGTCTTTTTCTGACTGAGATGGTTACGGATAAGTCGGACGCCTTCGAAAAAAATCTCCGGATATTCTGTGACAACTCTTTTGTTTTCGGCAATGAAGATATAGTCATAAGCTGTCGAACTCAGCATAGTACGTTGGTCGGCTGAATCAGGGTGATACCACCAGCCCATGAGAGTTCGTGTTTCGGTGATTTCCTCAAAGCTAACGCGCACCGGCATACCGGGCTTAGAGCCATTGATCATCTGTTCGAGATCCTGGCAGATGAGTTTAAAATCCTCACGCTGTTCTTCGCTGGAGGCGGCAAGCACCAGGCAGCGGATTACTCCGTCGTTATTGTAATCAAAGGGCGGTGTTTCCTTTTCGAACAGACCAAAAAAATTGAACTGTGCTGACAGTTCTCCGGCGTAAAGCATCGCGACAAATATATACAGAGCCAATTTCACTGATGATCATCCCCGGTGACCAGCGGGAGCATGCTTTTTTTTACGCTGAATGATACGCAGCAGAGCAATCTGCAGTAAAAAAAGTTCAGGTTGTCCGGTTGAAACCAGTTTTTCGCGCAGCTCAATAATTCTGAAACGCGCAGTTCTCAGTTCCTGAAGTGAGAAGTTCAAAGCATGTCCGAGGTTCTTTTTCAAAAGCCAGGCGGGTGTACTCAAATAATTACCGGGCAGGTTTTTAAGCATCAAACTCACCTCAACCGGTAATTTTTCCTGCCAGAATCCGTTTTTGATCCATTTACGGTCGTAGGCTTCACGCAGGACCAGCATGCTGCGGATAGTTCGTTCGATCATGACGCAGAGCATAATCGCTATACTCCCCTGACTGCTCAGGCGCTCAATGCTCTCAATCAGCTTAACCGGATCACGACTGCCGAAGGCATCCAGCACATCCCATGCCTCTGCCTCTTTTCCGACAGTGACGATTTCACGCACATCGGCGATGCTGATTTCATCTTTTTCGCAGGTATAAAGCGATAATTTTTCCAGCTCACTCACAATCGTACGTGTATCGGTTCCAGCACGCTGGATGAATTCTTCACGAGCAGCGGCATTCATGCGCAGAGTGCGTTGTTCGACAAAACGGTCCAGCGAACGTCTGGCGACTCCTTCGAGGTCTCTGCTTTTTAAATCGCTGCCGAAATCTTCTAGTTGCGCAATAGAGGTACAATTTTTAAAAAAGGTTGCGTTTTTTCTTAATTTTGGAGCGGTTATAATTAAAATCTGTTTAGACTGCACTCCTTGAACCAGAAAACTTTCCAGTTTATCGACCGCCTCTTTGGTTTCTACATACTCCGCCACCTTGCCGCCGCCCGGCAGAAACAGGGCATTTTTCAACCAGGTAACCTTGGTTCCACCCGCAAAAGAGGGAGTCTGAAGCGAGCTGATCACATTATCAACACACAATCTGGCAGTTTCGCCACTGTTAACGGATCCGTAAATTATTTCCAGTCCGAACTCGCGTTCATTGCGCGGCAAGTGGCTTTCAATGCATTTTTTGGCAGCTTCCGTGACCAGATAATCATCATCGCCAATAAAAATGTACAGATTTCCATTCATCGGCTCGCATTATATATAAGTATCATTGCAAATGCGAGTGACAATTACAAATTGCAGCTGTTCTGAAGCTGCTTTCCGCTGATAGACGGATTTCTCTTCACTTTATCGACTGCAACATGAACCAGGTATCATTCTGGAGTAAGGGGGGCGTTCAAAGTAAAGAGCGTTTCTGCAGACGTTCGATCTCGATACGATTAAACAATGACTGCATGATACGCTGATAGAGTTCATCCCCCAGCAAAAGGTCCTCAACTCCCTCATCAATATTTGGATTATCATTGACCTCGATGACATAAGCCTTGCCATTAACTTCTTTAACATCAACACCATAAAGCCCATTACCGATCAAAGAAGTAGCCTTAAGCGCCGCTTTGAGAACGAACGCGGGCACCTGGTCAACCGGGATGGTTTCGGATTTACCCACAAAATCACTGCTGTCAGCGGATTGCCAATTGTATATCTGCCAATGACCGCGTGCCATAAAATATTTACAGGCGAAGAGCGGCATATTATCCATTATCCCGATGCGCCAGTCATAATCCGAAACCATAAACTCCTGAGCGATCACCAAGGCGCTGTCGGCAAAAAGCTGCATCACTCTCTTTTTCAGCTCACAGGTATCCTTCACCAGAAACACCCCTTGGGAAAAAGAGCTCTCGGGCAGTTTCAGTACCAACGGCAGCGGCAGTGTTGCAAGAAAGGCGGGCGAACACTGCTTCCTGGTCAAAACATAACCTTTAGGCTGTGGAATTCCAGCATTGGCCAGACGCTCATACAGATAAACCTTGTTAGAGCAAAGCAGTATTGACCAGGGGTCATCGACGACCACAAGCCCCTCGGTATAGGCATGACGTGCCATAGCGTAGGTATGACTTTCGATGGCGGTAGTTTCCCGAATAAACAGAGCGTCAAACTCACACAATCTGCGGTGATCCTGTTTGGTGATAAATTCCACGAAAAACCCGACCTTTTCAGCAGCCTTACGAAACTTCTTCAGCGCATCCGGACAGGATGGCGGCGTTTTTTCAGCGGGATTCACCAGAATAGCGAGATCATATTGATAATTTTTAAGCCGGGTACGGAAGTAGCGTTTCTTTTCACAGAACGACAGTAGTGCATCACTCAACACCGACGCATAGTCGTCTTGCACTGTTTTAAACGATACAGGCGATATTCGCTTTAACTTCCAGCGTTCGCGGCGTTCAAGTGTTATGTTAAAGAAAGGTAACTCGAAGAGGGAAAAAAGCTTACGTGCCAGAGCCGGGTAACTGCCTTTGGGCGTTATGCCCAGAATTACGGTTGTTTCAAAGGTATCGCCGGGATAGTTCTTCAACCGGCCGGCGGCAAAATCCTCCATCTCCTCAAAGATGCTCTGAGCGATCACCCTGTCGGAAACATCTTTGACAGACATAACTGAAGGAGTGATCCGGTGGTTGCGGGCGGAAGCAATCAGCGAAACATAATAGCCGATTGAGTGGGTTTTATATGACTTACAGAAATTCAGAACGTGATAACGACTTGAGCAGGAATATTTTTTTTCGGCGAGATAATCCCGGGCGGAGCAGATCGCAATGCCCGGCATAGGCAGACAGTCACGCGTGTCATCCTCGACCACAACAACGATTCTTGCCGCAAAGCTTTCATCACCGGAGGGGACGAGAGTCATACGACAGGCCGACTCTCCCAAACCATAGTAATTCTGCAGATAGTGGGTTACATCGAATCCGAATTTGTGATACCAATCAATCAGCGCAGGATTTGACTCATCAGCCTCCAAAGACAGTTTAGCGTAGCCCTCCTGCAAAGCTTTTTCAATGATGCGGCTCAGCAGACTCTCTCCGTAACCTTTCATTCTGTACTCGGCGCAGACTGCAATTGAATATATGCGGATAGTACGTTTATAAAGGATCAGGATCGCTGCGCCGACCGGCAGATTACAACCGCCGCCATTGGATTTAACCACTACGAGGACAATCTGGTTATCACTCAGCAGACTGTTACGGATACTGCGACGCGAGCTCCGGCGGTGTTCAGGAAAAGCAGTGCATTCAAGCTTTTCCAGAAAATCAAGGTCTGAAAATTCCGCTTCGCGCACAAAACACTCATCCTGAAGATGATCATCACCTGCCACAACAAATTTATTTGTTTTCATCAGTTGTTATAATCTCAACTTCTATCACACAAAACAAGTGCTCTTCAGCCGTTATGATAACCGCGTTTCCGGGTGATTGTTATCGAACGAAAAATCTGCTCCATTAAAATATAGCGCGCCATTTCATGTGTGAAGGTCATCGGAGATAACGACAGCACCAGATCGGCACGTTTTTTAACGGCTTGATCAAGACCTGCAGGACCACCGATCACAAAGATCATTCTCCGCTGGATTGATTCCATGCGGGCGGCCAGTGCGACAGAATCAACCAGTTGCCCATCCTCACTGAGTGCGATTACATACCCCTGTTCTCTGTCCAGAAATTCGATAATACGTTCGCACTCGTTCTGCCGACTGCCGTCCCTGAGTTCCAGAACTTCGATTTTAGCATCGAATCTGATACGTTTAAGCATCTTTTCGCAAAGTTCCGCCAGAGCGTGCTCTTTTACACGGCCTACCGCCACAATTTTTATAAGCATAAGTGAGCTCCCAGCGGCCTGTCGTAATACCCTTTCGCAGTTCATTCATACGGCAACTCTGATTCAAAACACTCTGCTCAGCCATAGTATGTGCGGATCAGATTTTCAAAGTGTTCGTCATTACCGACATCCAGGATGCGCATCTCACGACGGGCATTCTCGACCGAATCCGAGGCATGCGCGGCATTGATCATTATATTGGTGCCGAACTCACGGCGGATGGAACCGGCACGGGCTTTCTGGGGATCAGTGGCACCGAGGATATCCCTGATTTTACTGACAGCGCCCGGACCTTCATAAACAATAGCCAAGCACTCTTCGGTGCCGGGTTTATGGCGCTCTTCAGGCAGGCAGCCGGACGAACGTCTGCCGGTCATAAACTCGACGATGTTTTCAAACTCACGGTCGGCGAAGAGTGGTGCTAGATAGTCGCAAAGTGATTTTAAATCTTCAGCGTCCACCGGAAAACCGAACTCGCGCGAGAGTGCCTGTGAGGCTCGGTCAGCACCGAATATAGTGAACACTTGCTTCAGATTTTTCTTAACCGGTCCGTAAAATTCCTCGGCCTGGGCAATGGACATTGCGAATTTTTTGACTCCGACGATACGCAATCCTGTACCTGAAAGCAAATCCATTATATTGCCGGCACGCAGAGAGGGACGCCGCCAGTTATCCGGTTTCAACAACACGAGGGTCTGCTGCACATCGGCACCATCCGGCACATCGGAGCTGCCATGCACGATACCGGAGTCGGTCTTCAAATAGTGCAGCCACACATTGAGTATCTCACTGACAAACTTAGGTGAGCGTCCAACCAGCACACATGGTTCAAAATATTCCACTTTGCCGGTCTCAGGGTGGCGGACCAGATCGCCGTAGGTATCACGTACGGTCTGACCGCAGCACCACTGCTGATGAATATCACCGGTGACCTCATATATTTTCCGGATAGCATCGGTGCCCTCAAAAAGCAGCAGCATCGAGCGATGTGATCTGCCGCTGAGCGGATCGACACTGAAGGCTTTGCGCACATAATTTGAAAACAAATCACACTTGAAGTTATCATCCGGATCATAACAGGCAAGGTAGCGGGCGAAATCTTCAACCAGTTGCGAAGATGGGCCAAACATGCGTGCGCCGACAAGCTTTAAGTCCGTCCTTACCAGATAACGGGCGATAATGCCACCGGTTCTGGATTTACGGATAGAGTAGGGATTGATAATAACGAAGGCCAGCTCTTTGGATGTATTATTCATTCTTCTTTCCACAATCAGTTACACCGACTCTTTGAGCCTTTTGACTCCGAACACAATCAGCAGTGCCGACATAACCATCAGACACCCTGAAACTATGGCGAGCATGCCGCCGTTAGAAAAGCCGTCATTAAGCCAGCCATTCAAGTTTGTTTTAAAAAGCATAACGGTGGCCGTGCCGCTGGTGACCAGCATGAAAAGCAGAGGAAAGAAAATAAACGCACTTCTTTTTTTATTTTTTATCAACCAAAGCGTTGTGCCCAGGAGTGTCAACGCGGCAAGCAACTGGTTGCAGGATGCGAATACAGGCCAGATGCTTCTGGAGCCACCACCTAAAATCAGAAGACCGGTGACACCCACCACACACAAGGTGGCCACAAAGCGATTGCCAGTTAAAAAACGCAGTTTTCTCAGCACTCCTGTCGAAGCGGTGTCAGCGGATAACTGTTCGCCGCGCGGCAGAAAAAGCTCCTGCCAGGTGAAACGAGCAAGGCGTGTGGCGGTGTCTAGAGTGGTCATCAGAAAGGCTGAAAGAGCCAGAGAGACGAAGGTGACTCCCAATTCAACCGGCACACCAACAGATTTTGTGAAACCGGCCAGCCCTCTGGCAAAAATGATCACATGCGCATCTTTACCGAGCGCGTCCGCATACTCAGCGCTTGTCATCCAGGCCACAGCCACCAGAGCAATCAGAGCCAGAAAACCTTCCACCAGCATACCGCCGTAGGCGATTGGACGCAAATGACATTCGCTGGCCAGTTGTTTGGAGGTCGTGCCTGATGCGACCAGCGCATGAAATCCTGAGCATGCCCCGCAGGCGACCGTGACAAAAAGCATAGGAAAGAGAAACTCTGAATTTTTAATAGCAGGATTAAATGCTGCCAGACCGGAAAAAGTGTCCATTTTCAATGCAGGTTGCGCCACAAAAATCCCGATAACTCCAAGTGCCATCATAGCGTAGAGCAGATAAGAATTCAGGTAATCACGCGGTTGCAGCAGCATCCAGACCGGCAGAACCGACGCGACATAGCAGTATGCCAGCAAAAAGAGGGTCCAGATCAGTATGGCGGTTTCGCTTGAACAGTGCAGCAGACGTGTGAGATCAGCAGGAAAAATGTTGCCGATGTAAACACAGCCGAACATGATCGGCACAAACACAAAAGAGGCTTTTGTCAGAGTGACCCGCAACCTGG
This sequence comes from Kiritimatiellia bacterium, assembly GCA_018399555.1. GTDB lineage: Bacteria > Verrucomicrobiota > Kiritimatiellia > RFP12 > UBA1067 > M55B167. Next base: position 9,389 of record JAGYOL010000040.1, read on the forward strand.
TGATGACGAAGCCGAAAACAAGTGCCAGCAGAATAAAAAGAGCAGAGGCGGTTGCTACCTCGGGTTTGCTGACAAATGCCTTGGCGACTAAATTTGCAAATACCGCAGCAACCAGAATCAAAGCAAACCAGCAGAAGCAGAGAAACAGAATACGCCCCCAGTAACCCATCAAAGATTCGATAACCGTGCCGATTGAACGGCTATTGTGGCGCACTGAAAGAAACATTGCGGCAAAATCATGAACCGCTCCGATAAAAACACAACCCAGCAAAACCCAGAGAGCCACCGCCGCCCAGCCGAAATGAGCCGCCATGATCGGTCCGACAATCGGACCTGCACCAGCTATACTGGCAAAATGATGACCGAAAAGAACTGAAGGGCGGGCGGGCACATAGTCAACTCCGTCATTGTTGGAAAGTGCCGGTGTTGTCCGCTCTGCCTCAACCCCGAAGATTTTTTCGAGCATCCGTCCGTAAAACCGATAGGCCAGCAGGAAGAAGACCAATCCCCCAGCCAGCAGAACCGCACCATTCATAAGCCACCTTCTAATCTGGTAAGTGAAATCCGTTATTAAACATTATCGCAACTATCAAAACATAACACAACCAGCCGTATATGGTTCAAATTTCAATATCAGCTCGTGTCTTCAAAAAGATTGAAGGCACCTCTAGTTCAGCAAGCCAACCGAGCTCACGTTTTCGCATTGCGCGAAAGCCATCGTCATCAGCATCATCATAATCGTTGAGATGATCACAGGCATGGGCAATATAAAGAGCCAGTTCCCGGTCAGGAGTCCACCCCTGCCGTGAGGTTCCCTCACGCTGTGCGCATTGCAGATTGAGGAACAGATCACCCCGCAATCCCTCCGGCTCACCCGGCACAGCTTCATAACGCTGGGTTATGACATCGGTACTTTCCGTGCTGCCGTAAACAGAGCGGTGGATTTCAGCGATTGACTGGTCATTCAGCAGATAAACACTCAGCTCGTACCAGCGAGCGGCACAGGCGATGTCATTCTGCGCCTCTTGCGCCAGGGAACTGATCAGACGGCACAGAGAATCCTCATCCACACAACCTGAAAAATCCAGATTCTCAATATTTATCAACATGATACCCAGCAGTCAGAAAAATGGTGGAGCGAAGGAGATTCGAACTCCCGACCCCCACGTTGCGAACGTGATGCTCTACCAACTGAGCTATCGCCCCATTTTATCAGCGCAGAATTATCAGCAAACCACTTTGTTCAATGCGCAAAGTTCCTTCGCCGGTAACAAGATCGGGATGTGACCCGGCTGTCACGTACACCCCGGTGAAAGTCTCACCATCAACACATAAAGACTCTATTGTTGCCAGACCGGAGTAATTTAACGCAATGCGCCCTGTCGCTTCAACCCTTAAATTCAAATTTCGCAAAGATAATTCTGAAAAACCGCGCATTTGCGACTAACCGCAGACACTGACATCATCAATCAACACACAGGGTTTATCATCGGGTGCGAGTGAATTGTCGCCATTGAAACTCAGCGTGTAACTTCCCGCTTCAAGCCATCCCAGATCGACCTCGCGACTCAAATAGCCGGGTTCAACCACGACCATCTGATCTTTGGTCAAGCCGTCCAGATTGACACTGAGCGTCAGATTGGTGTACCAGGTGCCTCCGTAGTAACGCGGACAATACTGGAAGCGCAGCGTATAGAGTCCGTTACTGACTATCGCGAGGGTGGTGTTGAAAGCGCCGTTGTTCATGATAAACGCGGTCTGCACACCCTCAGGCGCGTGAGAGCTCTCATTACCGGAGAAATAGCTACCGTTGCGCTGATAGCCGGAGTCCGTTGTAACAAACGTCCAACCCGGGCAGCCGGAGGCATTGGCACCGCGTTTATCCTTGTCTTTAACTACTGTATCGGGTAGCAACGGATCCGATTCAAACCCGGAGTACGGCAGATCAAACGCCAGTGCCCGCCGCGGACCGCTCAGCTCAAGGGTGCCATCCGCAACTGTGATGGTGCCATGCGCCTCGGCCTGCTCGCTGGTGTCGCTGAAAACTGTCAGTTTGCCGTCACCGCTCTTGAGATAATCACCGACCAGCTGATTGATCTCCAACGCGGCCTGTTCGATCTGCAGTGTGCATTGACTGTCCGCGGTGTTCTCAAGTCGTTCAAGCTGCTGCCGGTGGACGACATCACCTGAAGAGCCGAGGGTACCGTAAACAGCCAGGGAGCCGCCGACGCAAAGCACCATATTCTCAGGCGGCAGCAGATTATCAGTGCTAACGCCAACCTCATCCAGCAAAGCGAAGTCAAGAGCCAGAATTCCGTTGGAAACAATTGTGGCACCACTGTAAAGCATGGGTGTGGCAATCCTGAGAATGCCCAAACCATCCTTTACTAAGGCACCGGTGGAATTGGGAGCCTGTGCAAAACCACGGCCACGCAGGGCGACATCATAAACATCGGTATTAAACAGCGCACCGCCGTTACAGATCAATGGTGCTGATGAATTGGTGGACAGATTGAAGAAATAGCTGTTATTGCCGAGCGCTTTGATCCAGGTGCCGTTGAAAAGCACGGACTCGAGTGCCAGGTGCTGATTAGCGGCATTGGCGACGCCAAATCTTAAAACATCCAGAAAACCGCCGTCCAGTGAGAGCTGGCTGGCATTGCCATCGACAAAGCGCAGCTGATTTTGCACACTGATGCGTGCATTATCACTGATGGAGATAATTGTGTTGGAGCCGGCGACGTCAAACCAATCGGTGGAAAAGTCGCATCCCGTGGTAAAATCTACTGTAGACCCCTGGCTAGTCTCATTGCCAGATGCCAGTTTGCGCAATCCACCGGTGACATTTCGCCACACATGGGCGGCAGCACCGCCGCCCTCGATGCCGTCACCATAGAGATAGAGATCGAAATAATTCAGCATAGCGCCGTCAATTATAATTGCGGTCGGCTGCTGAGAATCGTTGTTGAAACTCTGCAACACAAATCCGCCATAGACATAGTTGCGCGGTGCCAGCAGGTCACCATTCAAAGACAAACTATGACCTGATGCCAGCTGCAGTTGGGTTGTCCGGTTATTGGGAGTGCTCTGACTTGCCACATACAAGGTTTTGTCGAGTGTGCCACCGCTGTTGAGCAACAGCGTGCCGCCGGTGTCGAAACAAAGATCACCGCCGCCCAATGCTGCGGGAGAATCGATTTCAATGAGGCCCTGGTTAACGCATAGCCCGCCGTCGAATCTGAGAGAATCCTCGAAAATCAGCGTCCCCTTGCCTGATTTAACCAGATTCAAAGGTCCATCCGAACGATGCCGCAGCGTCGCACCGCTGAGGTGGTTGGTGACATCAGCCGCCACTCCCAGCGCGAGCGAAACCGGATGGGCGGCTGAAGCATTGGAAACCACCCCCATACCGGTGCTCCCGGGATAAAGACCATCGGCGAATGTCATTTTTACGGAGGCGATATCCAGCAGAGCATCAGAGCTGACACTGACAGGTCCGATGATGACCTTCTCAGAAGCACCAGTTACAAAGCGGAAGCTGCCGGCGGTCAGCGGATAGGTAGTTGATGCGCCAGCCACATCTACGGGATAAACCCGGTCGTTGCCATCTGCGGCAAAACCGTTTGGCAGGAAAGTCAGGCAGCCGCCATCATTCAACTCGCCGACTAGACCGTCGTTGATCGAGGGTGAACCGACAAAATAGCGGTCGTTGCCGGCAAAGCCGTGAGTCACGACAGAGTAATCGCCGGGCATGAGAATCAGCGGCTGCGGCAGACGGCGGAAGCGATATCCACCATCCAGCTCATAATCTTCGAGCGGGGAAAAGGCCAGTACCGCCAGTGGATATCCGCCGCCATGGTTATAGATGGAGACCTTTTTTAAGCTTTCAAAGCCGTCACCGTCGCTGTCGTAAGCACCCAACGCGGTGATCATCGTCATTGCATTCACGCGAAAATCGCAACGTAGTGCGGTGAAATCCGCCTCAGATGGTGTACACAGAGCCGGGCTACTGCTGTAAGCGTTGTAGAAAGAGGCTGAAGGATCGCTAAGTACAACCTCACCGTCAACCAGATCGAGGCCTCCGATAGATGTTGCACCGGATATCTCAAGACGACCGGTGCCGATTTTGCTGACTGACTGGCCCGTAAGCACGCCGGATGCAATTCTGACAGAAGCTTCTTCGGCAACATCAACAACGGGAGCGGCATGGTTGATATCCAGAAAACCGTTGGTCAACACGCGTTCTCCGCCAGCAAATACCAGCAATCCGATATTAAGAATGCCCTCGCCCAGATTGATTGTCTGCACATCGGTTATTTGATTGGTGAACCAAGCCGTTGAACCGACGCCCTGCGCGATGATGCCGTTGCGCCAATTAGAGGCGTCACTCCAGTCGGCAACTGATGAGTCAGCAATCCACTCACCATCGCTGCCGCTGAGTGCCGCACCCTCGGAGAGCACCTGACGCGCATGATCGGCATATATCTCACGCGGATCGGATGCATACAAACTCAGAACTCGCGCGCCGTTTGCGGCGGGATCATCACCCAGACGGAAGAGGGCGCGGGCAACGGAAATCTCTTTCAGGCTCAAGTTGCGCTCGGTATCACCGGCGGTATTGAAAAACCCGGGCACAAGCGGTGTTGTCAATGCGTTATTGGTGATGGCGTGACCTTCAATCTGAGCCAGCAGATTCGAGAGAGCTGGCATGGCGGCACTGCTGTTGAGACTCTCGAAGGCGAGGCTGACGGCACGCACATGTGAAAATGATGAATAGCTGTTCAGACGTTCGGTTTTACCGATAACCGGAAACAGTCCGATAGGATCAGATGTACGACCGAGTGCTATGATATAGCTGTCCATCCGGCTGACGGAAAGCCCGTACTGTCCCATACCGCGATAATTCCAGCCGATATCCCAATCACTGCCACTCACCGCCGCAGCGAGGGTCTGTGCGCCGGTGGCATCATAAAGCATGCCGAGAACGTGGGCATAGATCAGTTTCGACGCAGGGTCGCTCTGAGCAACATAAGCAGATCGCAGCATGGGAAGTGCGGTCGGCACATCCGTCAGAACGGTATGCAATGTAGCGTAGCTATCTATAAGGCCGTTGACTGCCTGCTGAATGGCACTGGACGGGAGCGGAAAAGAGTCTGGTGTGCCGGCATCTTCAGCTCTGATTATATTTTTAGCAACCAGATGCGACTGCAGTGCAGTCAGATTGACATTTCTGGGTGTCACCTGGTCTTGAACAGCGAGAGCTGCGGCATAACCGGCGGCATAACCCTGATTCTGCATATCCCGCTGCATTCTGAGAATCGGCATCGCATCGCGGTGGGCACTGATCCCCAGACCGGTCACCAGTAGACCGTCGACGGTTTTGGGCAACAGAGCGCGATACGGAAGATTGGCGGTTATAACATCTCTGCCTGGGTCATTTATAAAGAAAACATCGTGTACAGTGTAACCGTGGGAATCGAAATCACTGGAAGGGCGGACGATTGTGTCGGGCCAGTTGCGGTTGTTGAGTATATCCAGCGGAGAAACCGTCACAACGCCGACGAGGCGGCGGCGTTCACGGCTGGCCGGATTCTGCCCTGCGTCCCAGGCATCGGCATCCGCGATGCTGGCACAGGCACGCCGGGCGAAAAAGAAGACATCGCAGACATCACGATCGTCAACAAAACCGACATCGGAATTCTTATAGCTGTTGCCGAGAATATGGCGTCCCTGACCGGCACCCTGAACAGCTATTTCGGAGGATTTCACAAACTCGGTTTCTTCGCCGCTCATAGCTGCAATAACGGCATTACCGGTGGCATCGACGACTGCCTGGGCCCGGATTACCGCACGTTGTCCATCCGGCAGCACCACAACAATACCCTTAACGGTGCTATCCTGCATTACAACGCCAGCTGCCATGGTTCCGTAAAGCACTCTCACACCTGCCTCACGGCAGGCGCGCCGATACCACTCTGATTTACTGGTGGCCAGAACTGCACCGGTCGCAGCGACACCTGGATCGACATCATCGGTTGTGAAACCGCAGGCGTTGCCATGACAGTAGGAACCGATCCTGCCATCGGTCTGCACGCCGCCCATCCTGCAGAGATATTCCACTGCAATTGTATCTGCTCCGGCCCGACCCGCTGCAATTGCGGCAGGTGCACCCGAGGTGCCGGCTCCGATCACCAGAACATCGCACTCGGCAATCACCGGCAGGTTACGTGCTCCCTCAGTCACTATGGAGGCACTGTTGGTATAGCAGGGCGGCCAGCCCACCAGAAGCTCATAGACATCTTCATTGCCAGGAAGGGCACCGGCATCACCCGGCAGCGTCAAGCCCTGCGGGTCGGCGCGTCCAAGTGCTTCAGTGGCTGCCAGTGTCCCGATGCGCTCGCCAAGTGCTATGCCGCGTGCCGGGTTAAGCAAATTGGCAGCCAGTGAACGAGGTATATCCGCCCGTACTCCCAGCAGAAAAACATTGGTTACTCCGGCGGGACGGAATGCGTTGAGATCAAGTTGCGCGGCACCAGTCCAACTTGCAGTGCTTTCGGAACTTTCGCAGATTATGGTGTCCGGCGGCATCCAGCTCAGGACGTCAGATTGATCGATACAGGTTTTAACCCAGGTCAGATCGCGCAGGGCCTGTTCCATCTCCAGCATCTCGAGCACGCCGGCATCATTCAAGTTGGTGGCAAGAGTGCAGCGGTAAATGCGTGCATTGATTGTGGACGGCATATTCTCAGGTGACGCTACTCCTGAAACCGGGATATTATCAAATGCGAGGTCGGGAAGCTGTTCAACCGTCAGAGCGTTCCCAGCCGGCGCATTGGTTGCATCGGCCATTACAATACGTGAGAGTTCATAAATGCCGGGAACAAAGGCGCGTTTGACCGCCCCTGCTTTCTGTGCAGCCGCAGCTTCGGCTGTGGCATCGATGATCACCCGAGCGCGAAGTGCCTGGCGTCCCTTACGATTGGCCACCACGACACCGGCAGGATTACCGCTGTTATCCCGAATCACATCGGTCACAGGGCTGCCGCCCATATAAAAGACACCTGCGTTTTCGAGAGCATCCTGCAGAGCCTTCTTGACTGTAAGGGGTTTCTGCTCGCTACGGCTGCCCGGAACCGGTTCAACCGGATCGACATTAAAAATAATCTCATCGAGCAACTGACGCTCGCAGCCGTCAGCTATGTCGCAGAATAATCTGACAAACTGCGCCTGCACTGCCGAATCAAAGGTGAGGTGTGCCACGAGAACCTCTGTGTCGTCGCTCATGCCGATATTCTCGATCGCAGTGGAGTAGTTGGCCGATGACCAGACCTGACCATCCATGCTGTACTGCAGGGAGGAAAACAGCGTATCAAAAGGTCGATTGGTGAGGCGTTTGAAATAGTAGATATCGATGCTTAATAATGAGCCTGAACCCTGAAATTCGCAGGTGATCTGCACGTCATTGTCATACTGCACACTGTGGGCTGCGGCATCGTAGTGCACACCATCCGCAAGCCGGGTGTTATCGGGATCGGGATGCGAGCCATTCGGAGTGACATCTGTCGTATAGGAAAAAGAAGTGATTACCGGAAAAATATCCTGAGCCAGTTGGACGGTATAGGATTCACTGACCACCTCGGGCCACAACTCCCGCGTGCCGGCGATATCTTCGCCCAGATAATTACGCGGTGCCAGGAGGGTCACGCTGGCTCCGTTGGTCTGAGCGGCAATCGCGGCAGCGACCGCCGCGCTTCCGCCGCCCACGACAACAACGTCGCACTCCCGGACAACGGGAATATCACGCTGCGACTGAAAAACAACTTCAGCAGACAAAACTGAAGTCAAACAACTTAGAAGAACGACAGCCAAACCACAACGTTTCATTTTTCACTCCTCCTGTTACAAACCGTTCTGTCAAAATTACTACCCCAGTTCACTAGCATCCCATAGGGATGTTTGAAATTAT
>JAGYOL010000041.1 GCA_018399555.1 Kiritimatiellia bacterium
GCGGGAGTGTCAGCTATCTGTGTTTTAGTTGCTGTTCAATCAACTTCTGCCATAAAAAACAAGAAACTTAACCGCAATTTCGCATAAGAAGTTGATTGACAGCAACTAAACGGCTTTTTTCAAAAGCCCCGACTTTTTGTGTCTTATGCTTGCAAGCAGGATGCTTGCGCTACTTTATTGCCATTTTTAAAAACTTAAGCTGAATTAACTCCTTAAAAATGCGCAGCATTTTTTATAAAACAGCGGAGACCGTAACCAGAATGGATTGATGGGTATCCGTTTTTCGCACTGTGAACGTCCACAATTTTGGATCACTGTGTTATCTTACAGCCAGAAATCCTGTATCATACCTGAATGAATACCCGGATTCACTCTCTTCAATAATCCCGGCAAACCGGCCATTGTTGAAAACCCTGCCCTTACGATTCATTGTTTCCCACCTTTATCTGCAGCTCCAGTCCCAGAACAGTAAGAACCCTGTTAAAAACGGCAACAGTAGGATTCCCGCATCCCGATTCAATGCTACTGATCGTATGTACCGCCACACCAGAGAGTTCACTGAGGGTTTTCTGATCTATATTCAGAACTGTCCGTCTCTGCTGGACAAACCTACCTATAGCCGAAAGAAGTGGGGAACTTCGGGTACTTGGACGATAACCCGGGGCGAAGACATCTTTGTCAGTGACAACTGACCCCCGAGCAGTGAATGAATATCGTGTTTTCAAAGCCGCCATAGCCGGAAGGAGGTTCGGACGGGATCTGAAATTTTGCTTTAATCAAATCGGTTTTTTAGATAAGCTGTCCACAGAGATAGGCAAAAATACTTTGATGCAGCTTTACTTAAGTTGCGGCGTTGCGAACTCAACCAGCCATTTTCAAAGAACGGCGACGGTTTTAACAGCGAAGCCGGGTTTGATGTCACAGAAAAGCGGATTTGGCTGGTTATCCTGTAAAACGCTAAAGACAAAAGGTGAAAGATGATCGATGAAATAAGGGAGTCGCTCAGAGCGATCAACTGGGAGAGTGCCGCATTCACCCTTTGGCGCATAGCGATCATTCTGATTCTGGCCTGGGTGGGGCTGTGGCTGGTTAATATGCTGCTGGAAAAGCTTCAGCACCGGCTTTTGAAAACGAGTATCGAGGCCGATGAGCCGCCCTCTGAAACAGGCAAGCGGGTGGACACATTGATCCGCCTGATACGTCAGGCCACCTGCATCACTATCTGGCTGACGGTGCTGCTGGTCATACTCAAAGAGGTCGGAATAGATATCCGCCCGATCCTGGCCAGTGCTGGAATTTTCGGTCTGGCGATTGGCTTCGGTGCCCAGAACCTGGTGCGTGACTGCATTTCCGGCTTCTTTTTCATTCTTGAAAATCAGGTCCGAGTCGGTGATGTGGCGATTGTCAACGGCACCGGCGGGCTGGTGGAGCGTATCAACTTTCGGACCATCGTGCTGCGTGATCTCGCCGGAGTCGTACATATCTTTCCAAACGGAGCCATCACCACGCTGAGCAATATGACCAACGACTGGTCGGGTTATATCTTTGAAATAGGCGTCGCCTATAAGGAGAACACCGACGAGGTGATCAAGGTCATGACAAAAGTGGGTGCGGAACTTAACCGCGACCGGGAATTCAGCTTCCTCATGCTGGAGGAACCGGAGATTTTCGGTGTGGACAAACTGAGTAACTCATCTGTGGTCATCAAGGGCAGAATCAAAACGAAACCCATACGCCAGTGGAAGGTGGGCAGAGAGTATCTGCGCCGCATCAAGCTGGCTTTTGATGAAGCTGGTATTGAGATACCGTTCCCTCACCAAACCATCTATTTCGGTGAGGCGAGCAAACCTTTTGACGTGCAGATAATGGAAAAAATGAAAGGAGGAGCCGATGGCTCAGATAACATTTAAAGGAAATCCGGTTACTACAGCCGCAGATATTCCCGCTACAGGAACACAAGCACCTGAATTCACACTTACAGGTGGAGATTTATCAGAAGTTAAGCTTTCAGAGTTTGCGGGACAGAGTGTTGTACTCAACATTTTTCCCAGCATCGACACCGATGTATGTGCCGCATCCGTCCGTCGTTTCAATCAGGCGGCAGGCAGCTTGACAGACACAAAGGTTCTCTGTATCTCGGCCGACCTCCCGTTTGCCAGCATACGTTTCTGCGGAGCCGAGGGTCTGGACAATGTGATTACTCTTTCAACATTCCGTTCACCGGAATTCGGCAAAGCCTACGGCACTCTGATCACAGATGGCCCTCTGAAAGCTCTGCAAGCAAGAGCCGTGGTGATCATCGATAAAGTCGGCAAGGTTATCTACACCGAACAAGTCGCGGAAATCACGGAAGAACCCGACTACGAAGCCGCATTAAAGGCACTGGGGTGAACGGAACGGGATATTCGGTTCACGAGTAATACGTTCGCAATTCGCAAACGCCCGGTGAGGGCACCGGGCCTACAGAATGCTTCGTACGTGATAGTCGCTTGGTCCTATCTAGGACTACGCTCAGATCGGATGGCTTCGCAACTTTGTCCCGCACTATGTCTCGAACTATGTCTCGCCAGACAAGGTTTGAGACAAAGTTCGAGTCAAAGACAGCATGGCCAAGATTAAATGGTTTTACAACTGTAGGCCGGGTCACCGACCCGGCGGGGCAACTCTTTTCATTGCACCTTGTATCTGCTCTTCAACAATTTTACATCTCTTCTTTCCAACCTCCGCCTCATCTGCGAACTTTTTCCAGGTTGCAACAGAATCAAGCACCTCATCTATGACTTCCTTCGCATTTTTTCCGTCTATTCCTGAACCTTCCGCAAGATTCAGAATCTGTTTCCATCCGGGAGATCGGCCTTCCCCGGCAACGGTCATTGAATGCTCTCCTCCGGGACCGAATGAAAACGTCAGATCATACGCAGGTGCCAGATGCCACAAACCGTCGTCATCCATTATGTATGAAAAATTCTTAACGTGGTCATCACGGTTATGTGCAAGTATGTTAAATACCATAATACGAAAAGCAGCAAGAATTTCTTCCTGATTCTTAGTTAATATCCGCGTCACGCGCAACAGCATCTCATAATCACAGCTGGGGATCCTGAAATTCGAGTGAATCATATTTCCCAAAGTATGAATATGAAAACGCCTGTTTTTCAACCGGTCAAAACGCTCCACTCCAAAAAAGGCCTCTCCCTCTTTCGTCTCGAAAATGCGTGTTTGCGGCATCTCTATACCAGCCGACTTCGCCATCAGGGAGTAGGCATACTCAACCCTGCCTTCATCCCGGCAATCCTCTTTGGAGAAAAATTTCACCAACCAGTGGCCATAACCATCCGGCAAATCGCTCTCTCCCGATATTATGCTGTTTTCTTTGACTCCGATTAACACCTTAGGCCTGGCACCACCAGGCGAACCACCTGCCCTCAACAATTCGGGGAGCACATCCTGAACATCCCCGGACATAACCATATATGATTCCGAGGCCATATCATGAAGATACAGCAACTCTCCGGAAATCTCATTTTCATCCTCAGGAGGGTGATATGTCAGTGCTCCCATTGAATGAGTCCCCATATATGAAAGCCGCTGCAATACAGATACACTCTCTGGAGAGACTCCGTTGCTACGGAAATGACGATCCATCAATAACAGGCCCCAACCATCAGGCATGCTGTCATCAAACAGACCGAAAACCGGACCGAACGAAAGGTCCTTATGCTCTTGAAGTCCAGGATTTGGAGGAAGTTTAAAAGGAGAAAGCTGTAAGGGTGAATTAAGAAAATCAGCGTCATATTCAAAAAAGACCTGCCTGTTTTTCTCCAGTAACTTGCCAACAGGACGAGATTCTTCAGGTGAAAACTGCAATCTTACATCAAGACTATTCATTTCACACCCCGCTTTCTACCCTCTGCCGCCTCAACTTTTTCCAACTCTCTGATACTCCCCGCAGCCGAGGGTTCCAGAAGATTCCAGAAATCATCAAGCCTGCCCAGGGCAAATGCCAGACGAAGCAGATGTTTCAAAGAGATCAACCCCGTCTGCTCAAACCTTCGCAAAGTAGGCAGCGACACACCAGCACGCTTCGCCAGCGTTGACTGCTTCCACTTATGCTGAAGCCTCAAGCACTTAACATGCTCAGCCAAGCGCAATGAAACCTCCTCCGAGGTATATAATTGAAACTCACTTAAATCCATAATTAATAATATATTATACATTAATGCATATTTCAAGCGATATTGATAATATATTGTTACTTATACAAGACATACAACAAGGAAGTCGGTCGCTATGCGGCGACTAATCAGCTACTCCAGCGCAACCGGAACCAAAATTTGTGGGCAGTCGCATAGCGACTGCCCTCCCCTTTACCAACGTGCGGCACGGACCAGATTACCGCTTTTCATTCAGCTTAAACAGATTCTGCGTTGGTGCTTTGTATTTCAAAGGTGGCATGGCTGCGGGTTCCGCAGCGAGTGCAGAGAGCAGAACAGATCCAAAAACAACAGATGCAATCAGCATGTTTTTCATTATTCCCCCTTGTAATTGTGGAATGTGGAATGTGGAATGTTAATTGACGATCTCAATTCGTCTATACAGACAAAATTCTGTAAAGTTGGCTCTCAGAGCCAATTATTGCGACTGAGAAGCAACTCTACAGTTATCATTCCACATCCAGCCGGGCAACCCCCGACGCCCTTATCAGCCATAATTCAGCTGACTGCCGCCGATATATTCACGCAGGATCGAGTCGCCCGGCACAGTATCTGCGCCGAGAGCTGAGAAATTATAGAGAAACTCCTCTAATCTGCGGGCCTCGATATAGGCTCTGTCCCAAGGTTTAACTTGGTTCAGCAGTGCGGTCGCCAGCGGTTTGAGCACGGCAAGCTCATAGCCGAGTGCCGAGTTGAAGATAGCATCCGCCAGATGCTGATAGGGATAGATCCAGCACCGTTCACCGCGCATAACCGACTCCCACATGTTGAGTGTGTTGATGGCCGGACGGTTACGAAACTGGTAGTCGCGCACGATCCGACGTATGATACGGGTATCATTGGTCGATATTCTGTTGTTGGCATCGACGGAGAGCTGGGTCAGGGCGTTCACATAGATCAGAAATTTCTCTTCTCCGGCGATATCCGCGGTCAGCTGCGGGTTGAGGCAGTGAATGCCCTCCATAACTATGATACCGCACTCTTCCAATCGGGTGGCGGAGGCCTGATCGAAGCCGCTTTTTCTGACAAAATCGAAACTGCGCAAATTGACCTCACAACCCTCCATCAAAACGCGCAGATCGCTGTTCAGCCGGTTAAGGTCCATTGACTCAATATGTTCATAATCCAAGTTACCGTTTTCATCGCGTGGGTTGAGTTCATCTCCCACAAAATAGTTGTCGGTTGAAATAAGCACCGGGCGCAATCCATCCACCCTCAGATGTGTGGCAAGCCGCTTTGCGAAAGTTGTTTTACCTGCGGAGGAGGGGCCCGCCACCAGAACCAGCCGGACACGTTTGCCGCGACCGACTATCTGATCGGCTATCTGCGAAATCTTTTTATCGTGCAGTGCTTCGGCGGTCAGGATGAAGTCGTCACCGCGTTTTTCGATGATCGCACGGTTAAGTTCACCCACCGTGGTGACGCCCGATATCTCGCTCCAGCGCATGTGTTCCCGACAGACATCCAGCAGGTACTCGTGCGGTTCAAGTTCGGAGGTTCTTTCGGGTGCGTTGACATCCGGCACATTCAGTACAAAGCCCTCATTCAGAAAGACCAGATCAAATATCTTCAGAACACCGGTGCGTCCGGCCAGCGGCTTTTTACTCAACTCATAAAAAGAACCGCATCTGGTCAGATGGACAAAGGGAGGATTGCGATGCAGAATCAGATTGAGCTTGTCATGTTGAGAGTTCGCTTTGAATGCGTGAACCGCATCCTCATAAGAGTAACTCTCGCCGACTATCGCTAAATCCTGATTGACCGTATCACGCAGCGAACTCTGTATACGGGCGAGAATTTTTTTCGTCCATTTTGTTCCGCTCGCCGGTTCAACCGAACAGAACAGAGCGGGACCGAGGGAGCTGCGCACTCTCCAGTTTATTCCGGGAAACTGTTCATGAATCACTTTGCCCAGGAGAAAGCAGAGAGTGTCGCGATAAATCAGATGTCCGTAGCGGCTGGCCACACTGAGCGGTTCCACCCTGGCATGTGAAAGCAGAGGGGCATACAGCGGCTGAACCATGTTGTTGACCACCGCTCCGATAACCGGATAGCCATCCTGCGCCACTGCAGGCACAACCTCTGAGATCGGGGTGGCCGCCGCAACTGAAACCGGCTTATCCCCATTAACAACTATTGTGAATGCCTGCATGTCAATGCTCCTTCAACGCCCCTTCTTCATTGAGCTCGTAAACCAGCAGACGGCAGTCCAGCGGCCCATTGTAAAAGGGTACGCGACGCTCACTGCGCAGACCGACTTTGCGGGCCAGCTCCATACTGGCGGTAAAGACGCAGCCGGTATAACCGTGACAGCGCCGGGCAAGAAATTCACCAATCCTTCCGTAGAGCACATCCAGCTCATCATCCTGTCCAAGACGCTCACCGTAAACCGGATTCATAAAAACAACTCCATGCCCCTCCGTCGGCAGCCTGGTGTCAGCGAAATCACATTGCTGAAAGGTGATATACTGCGAAACTCCGGCCGCTATCGCGTTCATCCGGGCGACCTCCACCGCCTCTTCGCTGATATCCGACGCTATGATCGGCGGCGTGCCGGCGATACGTTCAGCAACTTTAGCCTGCGCGACAAGATGCTTCCAAATCTGTTCAGGCGAAGTGCCGAAACGTTTGCGGACGCTCTCGCCGGCCTTTTCTCCGGGAATGATCTGAGTATAGCCTTTTACCGCCATAAAGCCGAAATGACTCTTGAAACTGCCGGCGGCACGGTTGATTGCAATCAAAGCAGCCTCGATGGCCGGTGTTCCGCTACCGCACATCGGTGCCACAAAGGGAGTGGTTCCATCCCAGCCCGACTCCAGAATACAGGCGGCTGCCAGAGTTTCCTGCATGGGTGCCTTCCATGGCAGTTTACGGTAGCCCCGCCGTGACAGTGCCTCTCCGGTTGTATCCAGATAAACCTCGAGCTTTTCTCCTTCCCAAAAAACAAAAACTGACGCTCCGATGAATTCGCGTCCTGAATCCGGACGCCGACCCTGACGCGCCCGCATCCGATCGGCAATGGCATCTTTGGTTTTCAATGCAGGCAGACGTGTATCACGCACGGTATCGTTGTAAACAACGGAATTGACAGTGAAATAGCCTTCGGCATCCAGATAGTTCTCCCATGGGATCGTCATAACATCATTATAAAGGTGATAAAGGTTCTGACAGCGTGAACGTTTGAGGGGCACCAGTACACGATGGGCGGTACGCAACTCAAGATTGAGCCGCATCATATCGCGCAATCCACCGTAGGTTGTAAGGGTGGTGTCGGTGCGATGCGAAATTCTGTACCCCATTTTCATCACCGTGTTGGATGTCTGAGGCACCAAGCCCTTGGCACATGAGATGACCAGAGGATATCTATCGGTCCAGATGTTCATAATTCGGGTGAGTATAACTTATTCAGCCCGTAAGAACAAGTGGATGATTGCGGCTGAACGCTGTTTCGAGATGCAGCAAATTTTCTTTTTCCGGCGGCGGTTATCTCTTTTTTCTAACTGGCGGACGGGTATATTTGCGATACTCCCACCGGTTGCTCCATTCATCGAGAAAGGGTTTGTAACGCTCATCATCGCGCCAGAAATGCGGTTCAACTTCATCCTCGAAGACCTTACCTTCGGGATAGTCCCTGCCCTCAAAGCTGGCTGTCGCACTGGATATCCAGCTCAGGTATTCTTCTTTCATGCGGGCGAAGCGTTCCGGTTCCTGCGCAGAGATATCGCTGCTTTCCGCCTGATCCCGCACAAGATTGTAGAGCTCAAATTTTCCTTTGCTGATTGAAGTGGCCACCAGTTTGTAGTCATTGTCGATCAAGGCACCCGTATCATAATATCTGAAGGGCAACGGCTGAGAACGCTTCTCCTTTTTTTCACTGAAGAGCGTTTTCAGACTTATTCCGTCCAGAGGCTTGACGAAGACGCTCTCCGGCAATCCGACCACATCGGCCACGGTCGGAAAAATATCGATCGTGCCGGCCGGATAAGCGGTGACACGCGGCTTGATTGCAGCCGGCCACTCAATCACACCGGGCACCCGCAGACCACCCTCCCAGACCGAGCCTTTATTGCCGCGCAATCCTCCGACTGAAGAGGGATTCACCTTCAGTCCGCCGTTGTCGCTGCAATACCAGAGCAGTGTGTTCCGTGCAACTTCCAGATCGCGCAATCCCTGCCGCAGGGTGCCGACAGAGCGGTCGAAGGCGGCCAGCTCGCCGTAGTGCTCCAGGTCTCCGCCGGTAAGGCCCGGAAAAGCCCGTTTGTCGCGCTCAGCCGCTTTGAAGGGAGAATGGGGCGAGCCGTCCCATATCACCGCCAAAAAGGGCTTACCGGCGGCAGTCGCGTCTCTGATGAATTTCATAGCCTCGGCTACTATGATATCGGATGAAGTTCCTTTCATCTGCACAAATTCGCCGTTCCGACTCATCAGCGGATCAATATCGAAGAAATTTGAAACCGTCAGCCAATAATCAAATCCGCAGGCCCCCGGTCCATTAGGATCACTCTTGAACACAGGTACACCCGGCCCACGCAATCCGTTAAGATGCCATTTACCGAAGTGACCGGTAGCATAACCGACGCTGCGCAGAGCCTGGGCGATGGTTTTCTCCTGGCGGCGCAAAGCATAGCCGTGCGAGAGAACACCGGTGCGGTAACTGGCACGTCCGGTTAGAACTGTAGCACGGGTGGGCGAACAGACCGGCGCACCGGCATAGAATCGGTCGAAGCGCAACCCATTGGCAGCCATGCGATCGAGGTTGGGTGTTTTAAGAACCGGATGGTTGTAATATCCGGTCTGGCCCCAGCCCTGATCATCGGTCATCAGCAAAACTATATTGGGCCGCGTCAGTCCGTACAGAGTGGTAACGAGCATAGCGTTCAGTATGACAGCTGCCGCCAGTGATCCTATTCTATTCATACCGCATATCTCCATTTCGGTTTTATCCGTCTATTGATGCACAACATCCATTAAACATTCAACCACAATAAACTGTAGTTCAAACGCGGAGACGCGCCTGTGCGGGAAAAAGACGCTCATTTTTTCATTCGTTTTTTCTGTGGTTTAATAAACACTTCCGCATCTTTCAGACGCTTATCAAAGGCGCGGCGCCGTTCGGCGACTACCTGCGCAAAGTGCGCGTTGCCAGCCAGATTGTGATACTGAGCGCTGTCCTCAACCATATCGTAAAGTTCCTCCGACCCATCCGCATAGCGCATATAGGCCCAACGCTCACTGCGCAGCCCACACCCCTTGGGATGCACGGTTAAAGCATCTGTGCGCACGGCACTTTCAGGATCGCGCAGCACCGGCACAAAGCTCTTTCCCTGAATATCCGTTCCCGCTTTCAAACCAACCAGTTCCGCCAGCGTGGGGTAGAGATCAAGCAATTCCACAAAAGATGAGCTGCGTCCCGGTTGCATCCCGGGCACGCAGACAATCAAGGGAACCCGGGCCACGCTCTCATGCAGCATCGACTTCTGCCAGAAGGTGTGTTCACCGAGATGATAGCCATGATCACTGGTGAACACGATCGCCGTACTATCACGCAAACCGAGCCTGTCGAGCGCATCGACAACCCGTCCGATCTGCTCATCCATATATGTCACAGCCGCAAAGTAGCCCTCCCACATCCGTTTCTGGTTGTCGGGATATTTACCGATAGAGTTTTTCAGACTGGTCGTGGCCCAGGCTATCCGGGGAATGTCATCGGTGTCACCGGGCGGCACATACGGCAGTTCGATGCTGCGCCAATCATACTTTTGGAAATACTGTCGCGGTGCGACCATCGGATAGTGCGGACGTATCATGCCGACTCCGAGAAAGAATTTTTCATCACGGTGTTTCTGCAGCAGTTCGACCGCTTTGGCCGCACTTTTGTAATCCGGCTGGTCCGATCCGTCGCCGTCATACTGAACCGTCACAAAGGGGCGATGCGGCATCCCGGTTGACTGCCGCCCTTCGAGTTTGTCGGTGAAAATATTGAGATTGAGACAGGCGTAATCGCCGGGCGTATGCGCCTCAAGTCCCTGCGAGTTGAAGCGCTCACTCCACGACGAAGGTTCATCGTGTCCGTCGGTGCCGGCAATAATGTCACCCGGCACCCGCATGTGGTAGATTTTGCTGACCCGCGCCGTATAGTAGCCGTTGTTTCTGAAAAACTCACCCATATTCACACTCCGCTTGTCGACATAGCGGCTGAACATGAATGACTGCCGTGAAGGTGCGCACCAGGTACCCTGACAATAAGCCCGTTCAAAGACTATACCGCGCCCGGCCAGCCGATCGATATTAGGAGTTATACCGACCTTGCTGCCGTAACAGCTCAACACTTCGGTTTTGAGATCATCGGCTATCAGAAAAAGAACATTTCTGACCTTCGATGCACCTCTGGCCGTGCCGGCCAGAGTTATTGAGATTAAAACAACTTGCAATACTTTTTTCATGATATGGGATTCTCGCATTTTAAACCCTTAAACGCAATCCACAAATTCGCAATTGAGGATCGAAAAAAATACTGATATCCTTCCGACATTATGAAAATAAATCGAGGGGAACTCTTTCAACACTCACCGTGGAATAATCACAACAGAAATAACCGAATGGAGAATGGGGATGGAAATTATGACAGCGGTATTCAAGCTGAAGGAATTGACTGCGGTTTATCCGCAATCGCTACGGAGTGCGGTACTCGCACTTGCTCTGCCAGTACTCGGCATTCGGGCGGAAACTATCAGCGTGGCGGATTTCACCCGTCCCGGCCACAACTGGAAGGGCAACCACTCAACCGCAATAGAATCACATGAGGGTGCATTCGGAGTCGCGCTGACTGGAGAGGACCCCTGGGTGGAGAGCGGCATGTTTACGCTCCCTAAGATGGAAGGAGTCAGCAAACTCAAGATTCTGCTGGATGCAGAGTGCTCCAACAGCGGTGAATGCCGATTGTATGTGGCAACCCCCGAACACAACTTCAACGAAACGGATGCCGCCAACCTCCACTTTCACGCTGCGCCAACGCCGCATTACAGCGGCATAATCCCACTGAAATCGCGCAAAATGCGTTTCCGTATCGACCCCCCGGGATCGTCCGGCAACTTTACCCTGCGCTCGCTGAAAATCGCACCGCTAAAACCAGCTTTCCGGGGTACGTTCGCGCCGCCGCTGCCGCTCAATTTCAATCGTGATTTCACCACAGTCGCAACAGAGCGGCTGATCATGGCGCACAGCGAAAACGAGTGGAACTCTTTCGCCTGCTTTGTGAACGGGCTGTTGATGGCCCGGAGCAATCCCGGAGAAACCCCGGTCTACAAATACAATGGTAATTCCTTTGTGCTTGACCTCCGCCGCGGAACAGTCAGCACAGAAAAAAAGGATTCGGGCTTTTGTGTAACCTGCCGCATACGTGATCAGCACGACGCCGAATGGCTGTTTGTCAGAAATTTCACCGTTGAGGGTGACACACTGCGCATCAGCACCTCGCTGCGCGTGGATCAACCGCGCGAGATCGCTCATCTCGCCTGGCTCTCTCTTTTCGCCGGGCTTGACCACACCTTCGGCAGATCGAAACAGCAGGCACTGCTGCCCGGCATCGAGTATCTGGAAAATGAACCTTCCAGCAACGAAAAGGAGATCAAAGGTGCCGCCGCTAACCGTCGTCTGGTCGAGCGTTACAAACTATGCTATCCGTTGATGGCGATCACCACCGACGACCGCTGGCTCGCGCTGGAATGGCAGGAGCCGACACCAGAGCTGTCTACGGTCTTCGACTCCCCCGACCGTATCTTCAATTCAGGGGGACATCTGCTGGGACTCTGGTCGCCGGCGGTTGGAGAATACCGGCTGCAAGGCGAAACCGAGGTGTACGGCACCATGCGACTGGAGGGTGGACGCACCTATACAGTGCAAGCGGCCATCATCGGCGGCAGCGGCTGTACGGCGGTGGATGTAATGATCGATTATGTTCAGCGTCACGGAGTGCCGGAACTGCCGGTGTTCACTCCCGGTTTCAACGGTGCGGTCGAACTGCTGGCATATGGATGGCTGAAATCCGCCGCACGCGAGAGTCTGCGTTGGCGGCATGCGGTCTGGGGTGATCGTTTCAAACCCTCGCTGGCTCCTGATGTTCCCGCATACATGCTGTGGCTGGCAGCCAACACAGAGAAAGCAACGTTAAAAAAGGAGTTGCAGGAGACCGCTGAACAGGTGATCGCGCAACTCTCCGCCGGTCATCCGGGTGTGGGAGGGGTTTCCCATATCAAGCTGCCCCTCGGAGCGCTGCTCTACGGTGACCTCGAAGCGCATGTGCGACGAGCCGCCGACCGGGTGCGGCAGAGTGCCGCGACACTGGCTGCCAACGGCGGCTATGCGATCTACCGTCAGGCAAAGGACAAACCGGATTACGCCGAGACTCTCGACCGTGCACACTGCAACGGCTTCACCGCAATCACTGCTGAAAAAATGCTGCAGGACGCCACCCTGACAGGTGAACGCGATGCGATTGCAGCCGCGCTGCGCGCTCTGGACCGCATGACCGAACTTTACGCCGGCGGGGTGCCACGCGGCGCCCAGCCGTGGGAGATGCCGCTGCATACACCCGACATCATGGCTTCAGCACATCTGACGCGCTGCTATGTGCTCGGATATCTGTTGAGCGAACGCGCGGAGTATCTGGAACAGGCGCGTTACTGGGCCTGGAGTGGCCTCTCTATGATCTATCTGGCACCACCGGTTGAAGGAGCTGTGGGACTTTACGCCACAATCGCGGTGATGGGCGCAACCAACTGGGTTGCCCCCAACTGGATCGGACAGCCGGTGCAGTGGTGCGGTCTGGTGTATCGCTCGGCCCTGGAAGAGCTGGCACGGATCGACGATCAATTAGGCGATACCTGGCGGCGGATCGCCCGCGGCATCACCATCACCGGTCTGCAGATGACCTTTCCAATCGACGACCCTGACAACCTCGGCGGACTGCTGCCCGACTACTTCCTGCTCAAACAGCAGAAACGTGACGGGCCGGCAATCAACCCTGGCACCGTACAGGCCAACCTGGCCGAGGTTTACGGAAAAACTCCGATGTACACCCTGACACGTCTATCCAACGGTATGCTGATTCACGCACCGGGCAAGGTGACCGAAACCGGACATGTCGATGGAACCATCACCTTGAAGATCGACGCCTGGCCGGAAACGGAATACAAGGTGCTCGTAGCGGGTATCAATGCTGCGCCGGGGAAAGTCAGCTGGAACAGCAGGGATGTCAGAATGAATTATCTTAAGAATGCAAAGGTACTTAGTGTTTATCTGAGTGGTGCCGGAGTGCTATCTGTTACGAAACAAACTGAATGATTATCCACAGAGAATCCTGGCACAGAAACGGGAGTTCCGAGCATGGTTGAAAAAATCTGAGACCCTCTTGACAAAAAAACCGGAAAAGGTTATTTTAAAAGCGAAATAAGTGCAGAGAAACTTTTTTTGCACACACGCGGATTGCAAAAATCATATTGAAAGGTTATGAGTTATGATGAAGAAACGCTTAAAATCTGAAAAATCTACACTTTTTATTCTGCTTGGAATTTTGCTTGCGGTTTTCGGTCTGATTGCGGTAGCTCAAGGAACTCCGATAGTCTATGAAAATTTTGATACGTATGAGCCGGGCGAACTGGATGACGGCAGCGGAGGATCAGGCTGGGGCCTTTATGGTGGTAACTGGGTTACATCTTCAAATGATTTTGAAGAGATAGTCAATCCCTCAAATCAAATACAAGTTGGTATTGCTGTAACCTTCAATGGGTCAAACAAGGTGGTTGAAATTAATGGAGAGTCCCCCGATGGCAACCCCAGTCTGAACAACAATGCCATTCGTCGACAACTTTCCACTTGGTGGTCTAACGACGTTGTTTATGTGAGCTATCTTTTTCGTGCTGTTTCGGGACTCGATACCGGCGATTTCGTTGCTCTGTGGCTTGATGATGTACCTGGGGACGATCTGTCCGATCATTCATCTGGTGCGGTCTTCATTGGTGTGCGGGGCAACGACGTTGGAACAGGAACGGCCTTTGCACGTCTATCCAAATTGGGTAATACTTATGGCCAGATTGATGCCCCGACCGATATAGTTGAGGGTAAGGACTATTTATTTGTAGCCAAAGTTTTCAAAGACAACAACAGTAATGATTACAACCGAATAACATTTTGGGTCAACCCCACGCTGGAGGACGTTCTGGGTTCTTCTAATATGGTTGGCACCGCCAGCTATGAAAATATCGGTCTTTCCTCGTTTCGACATGTTGGCATTCGTACCGGCAAAAGCACTGAAAGGTCAGACAAATTTATGTTTGACCGGATATATATGGCAACCAATGCAATTGATGTGATGCCCGGACCGGTCGCCGGCGACACATTTGATCTGCCGCTGGGGGAGTTAAACGGAATGACCGGTGGCTACGGCTTTGGCGACAATTCCTGGTTTATCGAACCAGAGTCGGAAAACCAGAGTGAAATCATCGAACCGGCTGAGCCACTGCATTACACTAATGCTTCAGGAACAATTAATGGCGGTAATCGAGCCCTCGAAATCCATGGAAGTGCCTGGCACGGAAATTATGCTGTACGAAAACTGGATAAAGAAATTCCGGACAAGCTTTTCTTCAGTTTTCTAGCGCAATACAATGGCAAGGACAGTAACGATTTTTATGCCCTGTGGTTTGACTCCAACGGTGCAACAGACAACTTCCACACTGAATTTGTTCCTAACATAGGGCTGGCAAGCGGTGACCTGTATCTGCGCCTGGATATAAATACAAAAGCGACACTGCTTACAGATGTAGCTGACGGTCAGATCGTCTGCATTCTTGGTGTTTTGGAAAAGATGCCGGGATCAGCGAAATACAACTCTTTCAAGGCATGGGTCGACCCGGGTGTTTTAATTGATTTTGATGATCCCGATGCGGTCGTCACGCTTGAACCTGGCAATGGTCTGACCAGCATTAACTACATAGGCGTACGAATGGGGACCAACACCGAATTTGCGGACACACTGCTGCTTGACAGACTGGCATTGGGGACAACACTGGATTCAGTTGTGCCGATATCCATGGAAAAACCGGAACCGCTGGGAGGCACAATAATTTTATTGAGATAACGAATCTCTGTATAGCCGGATTGCGGGGCAGGGTTATGCATGTTTTAAATGAATACCCGTACAAATAAGGAAAAAAGGGGAAAGCATGAATGGAAGAATGTATGTTATCAAAAGTATCGTGAGCTCAATCATGTTCTCGTTGGTTCTTGGTGGACTGTGTTTCGCAAAGGCGGAAGCAAACCCTGCCGCTACCAAAAAGAAAAGCACAACTTCAGCGAAAACAGCCGAGATCAACTGGATCAAGCGCACCGATAAAGCACACTCCATCGGCTGCGACGATTGGATCACGGCAGCCTGGACAACAATGCTGATTAAGCAGGGAATCGTTCCGGCCAAGGATGCCGGTGAAGTAGCCAGGGTTGTCCTGGAACTGCTGGAGAATCGAGGCCCCGGACGTACCAGCGGCTGGACCTACTTTCACAAAACGCAAGACTGGTTTGCTGAAAAACTGGGACAGGAAGTCGGCGGCAATGTGATGGTCGTGCGAACCACACCTCCCGCCCGTCAGGTGGTCCTGATCCGTTATAACCTGCTGAAACGCATGTGTCAGATATACGATCTTCAGGAAGCAATGCTCAATCTGGCCGAGAAGCATGCCGACACCATTATGCCAGGCTACACCCACACCCGGCACGCCCAGCCCACCACTTTCGGTCACTACATCCTCTCCGCAGCCGATGCCATACAGAGAAGCACCGCGACGCTTGATCTGGGCTACCACCAGATGAGCCTCAATGAACTCGGTTGCGGAGCCTTGGCTGGCACCAGCCTGCCCATAGACCGCGATCTGGTCAGCGCCTATCTCGGAATGGAAGGACTGATCGAAAACTGCAACGACGCGGTTGGCTATACCGACGGGTTTCTGGTCGTCGTGTGCGGACTGACCAACATAACGAACATCCTCAGCCGCATAGCTCTGGAGATGGCCTTCTGGTCTGGGACAGAGTACGGTTTCCTGGAGATCGGCTCCCATGGAAAAAGTTTCCTCATGCCCCAGAAGAGCAGCAACCCTAACAGTCTGGAAGTAACCCGGCTTACATCCGGTCAGATGATCGGACAGCTCACAGCCAGCGCTATAGCCGGTCTGCGCGAACCTCACGGAGACGGTCACGGGATGCTGCATATGGAAGACTCCACAATGGCCGCATTGGATCTGGCGAGTCGGTGCTTGCAAATTATGACACACGAAATGCGGGCTATTCGTGTGAACAAAGAACGGATGCTATCAGTGATCAGAGAGTCGTATATCGCTTCGACAGAACTGGCTAACCAGATGGTTCGCGACCAGGGACTTGATTACCGCACAGCCCACGACATCATTCACAACTTCGTAGTCGAATCGCGCAAGCAGAACATCCCCGCAACCAAGGCACGCGTTGAATTACTGGACGAAGCAGCCCGGAAAATGATAGGCAAGAAAACCGGAATGACTGATGAACGCCTGCGCGAACTGCTTGATCCGGCACATTTCATCAAGGTAACAAACAGCAAAGGCGGTGTCGCACCGGAAGAGATGGCTCGGATGATCGCAGATCGCAGAAAGAAACTTGCCGAGGCCAGAGCAAAGCATTTGAAACGCATAGGAAAGCTGGAAGATGCGCAAAAGCTTCTTTATTCCGATTTGAATGCCTTCGCACAAACCGATAAAAAACAGTAAGTGAACCTGGCGCAGCATAGCCGCAACCAAACTGTTTTTTTAAAGGATATTACTGCTTCAAAAATTATCTCTCACAGAGTCACGGAGAACACAGAGAAAATATTTGGGAATTATTCTTAATCATGTTAATCCTGTAATCCTGCCGTGCCACGGCGTAGCCGAAGGCGGAGACGGGTCAAAAAACTGCGTAGCAATGACCAACATGTGAAAGTTGGTCATGATTTTACTGGTTGTTACCTTATGATTTATAATACGTTATGAAAACTGTGTTAAAAAAAAGCGCACAAAAAACAACAAATTAA
>JAGYOL010000042.1 GCA_018399555.1 Kiritimatiellia bacterium
CGAGAGGTCAAGCAGGTTATCGACGAGATAAAGATGGTGATCGGTCTTGGTGTCAGCGCCCATCGTGATGCCATGCCTATCCTGCGCATGCAGCCGGATGTCCAGAATCAGGGTTATGCTGCCGGACTGGCTGCCTCCGAGGCTGTTAAAGCCGGGGTTGAGGTCAGGAATGTCGATATCAAAGCCGTTCAGAAAAAGCTGATCGCCAAGAAGGTCCTGCCGCAGGAGGTTCTGAGCATGAAGGACAGTTTCCCGCTTTCGGATAAGACCTTTAGGGATGCGGTTGAGAGTCTGCCGGATGGTTATAAGGGACTCAAGGTTGTCCTGACCGATTACAAGCGTGCTGTTCCTCTTCTGAAAAAGGCATACAGTTCTGCGTCAAGGAAAGAGGACAAGTTCAAGTATGCCCATACCCTGGCTATGATGGGAGAGTCCATCGGAGAGCACCTGCTGATTGAAAAACTGAATGAAATGAAGTGGGATAAGGGCTGGAACTTCCGCGGTATGGGGCAGTTCAACCGCAGTGTGAGCTGGGTCGACAGTTATATTATTGCTCTGGGCCGGGCAAAGTCCGCTAAAGCCCTCCCGGCTTTGATAGCTAAGGCAAAAGCACTTAAGAGCGATAGTGAGTTCTCGCATTTCCGCGCCCTGGCTCTCGCATTCGAATCAATCGGCGATAAAACCGCAGCGCCTGTGCTGGCCGGGATGCTGAACATTCCCACGGTTAAGGGGCATAGTTTTGAAATAGGACCGGATATGCCGGTCATCAAGGGATATGCGAATAGGGCTGGAGATAAGGAACGGTCCGACTGCCTGCGTGAGATCGCCTGCGCCAGGGCGCTGTATAATCTGAGTGATTACAGGGGTGAAGGGGAAAAGGTGCTGCGGTCCTATGCCAATGATCCGCGCGGCATGTACTCAAAGCATGTCCGCATGGTCCTCGGTGAACTGTGAGTCTGGATGCGGGTTATGAAATGTGTGGAACGTGGAATGTTTGAAGTGGAAAGTGAGATGTGGCTGTCGGTCATTGCGTCAGAGAAAACCATGTCGCCAGGTCATGATGTCACCGGGTCAGAAAGGAACAAAAAATGCTGAATCGCAGAACATTTTTAAGAAACTCAATTTTTACTGCGGGTGCGGTGTCTTTAGGAGTCACGGAGGTCTCCCTGGCAGCGGATAAAGGCAGTTGTCGCTGGGCGCTTCTCTCCGACACCCATCTGCCGGCTGACAGAAATGAGGAGTGGCGCGGCTTTTCCATGGTCAGAAATATGGAAGCCTGCCTTCCCGGTGTGGCTGCGTCGAAACCGGATGGGATCGGCATCACCGGGGATGTCGCCCGGCTGAAGGGGCTTCCCGGCGACTATGTCACGGTTAAGGAGTATGTGGATAAGCTGTCACAGACAGCACCGGTTTTCATGGCTCTGGGCAACCACGACCATTTCAGGAATTTCAATGCGGCCTTTCCAGAGACACCCGGTGAAAAGATGCCGGTCAAGGGCAAACATGTCTCGGTGGTCAACACCGGTCCGGTCCGTTTGATCTTTCTCGACTCCCTCATGATGACCAACTACACCGGAGGGCTGCTTGGTACGGCTCAGCGCAGGTGGCTGGAAAAATACCTGGATGAGCAGGAGAAACGCCCGACCATTCTCTGTTTTCATCATACGCTGGGCGATGGCGACGGCAATCTGCATGATGATCTGCGGTTCCTTGATCTGGTAATGCCGCGGCACCAGATCAAGGCTCTGGCCTTTGGCCACTCGCATGTCTATCGCTGTTCGAAACAGAATGACCTCGACCTGATCAACCTTCCATCCAGCGCTTACGCCTTCGGTAAATCCCAGCCTGTGGGCTGGGTGGATGCAACATTCACCGCAGCTGGCGTTACGCTCAGGCTTAACGCTGTTGCCGGCAACCGCGCGGATGACGACAAAGTGACTGAAATCAAGTGGCGCACTTGAGTTCAGGCTTTAGCCTGGTTTGAGATTTGGGATGCGGGATTGTATGCCCTGTGGATGTGACCTGAGATGATTTTTCTGAAAAATGTTTTTTTGCGGTTGCAACAGAGTGCCTAAATTGTTATATTGTTGTCCGTTTTCAAAGCGAGCGTAGCTCAGTTGGTAGAGCGCCACCTTGCCAAGGTGGTTGTCGAGGGTTCGACTCCCTTCGCTCGCTCCATTTTTTTGTGGGGGTGTAGCTCAGTTGGTAGAGCAACTGACTCTTAATCAGTGGGTCCAGGGTTCGAATCCCTGCACCCCTACCAATAAAAAGCCCTTTAAAACCGCATCTTAACCAATGTTTACAGGGGTTGAAACACGGCTTCAGGAAACGTCTGTATGGAACAGTAATGGTTAATCGAACCTCAATTATCGATTGCAAAACGGAATCCGGTGCGCTAATCTTTCTGCATGAAATCTACTATAATTATATCTTTCTTTACTGCAGCCTTTTTGGCAGTCGGCGAGGCGAAAACAGTTAAACTGCTTACGATCGGCAACAGTTTCTCAAATAATGCCACCACTTATCTGGCTGAAATTGTCAAGT
Organism: Kiritimatiellia bacterium; assembly: GCA_018399555.1. Lineage (GTDB taxonomy): Bacteria > Verrucomicrobiota > Kiritimatiellia > RFP12 > UBA1067 > M55B167. Next base: position 2,545 of record JAGYOL010000042.1, read on the forward strand.
CTGTGCCGGGGTGTGAGCTTTCTCTGACCAGAGCCGACATCGGCGGCTGTTCACTTGAGAAGCATGCTGCTCTGATCGGGGAGTGTGAGGCGAATCCTGCATTAAAGCCCTATTTTAATAAGAAGTACACTCTCAAGGAGCTGTTGCAGCAGAAGCGTTACGATGTGATAACGATTCAGCAGGTCAGTCACCAGAGTTTCAGGGCGGAGAGCTATCAGCCGCATGCCGCTGAACTGCTGGCATTTATCCGGGAACATGCACCGGATGCTGAAGTTCTGATCCATCAGACCTGGGCTTATGCGCCTGATTGTGGGCGGCTGTCGAAATTCGGTATCACACGCGCTGAAATGCACGCAGGTCTGGTTGAATGTTACAACAGGCTAGCGGAGGAATCAGGAATAAGCAGGCTGCTTCGTTCCGGTGAGGCATTTTATAGATTGTATGCCGAAAATCCGCAGATCGATCTGTGGAACGCTAAGGATCGTTTTCACGCAGGTGAAGAGGGTTGCTATCTGGCAGGCTGTGTATGGTTCGGAACACTCTTTGACATATCACCCGAAAGAGTAAATCATAAACTGCGGGGGATGGATGATAAAACCGCAGTGAGTCTACGGAAGACAGCTGCCGCGGTTTTAAAGAGATGAAGTTGCGTCAGTTTATTTCCGGTTTCCGAGCAAGCGTTGGATTGCGTCGGCCTGGGAACGGTTGATACCTGGCACAGCGATGATTTCGTCGATTGATGCGCGTGCAAGGCGGTAAACTGAGCCGAAATGTTTTAGGAGTGCTGCTTTCTTTGCTGGACCGACACCGGGTATTTCATCCAGAGCTGATTCCCGAATGGTGCGGTTACGCAGGCGACGGTGATAGTCAACGGCGAAGCGATGCGCCTCATCACGCAGGCGGATCAGAATTTTAAGAGCGTTGCTCTCATGTGGCAGAACGATTGAACTCTGTTGTGGATGATCCACCACAATTTCCTCCATCTGTTTGGCAAGTCCGACTGCCGGAATGTCGAGTGCGAGAGTCCGGAGTGCTGCGCGTGAAGCGCGTAGTTGTGTGATGCCACCGTCAATCATAATCAGCTGAGGCAGAGCAGAGCATTCATCTTTGAGCCTTTTGTAGCGACGCGTGATAACCTCGGCCATTGAGCGGGGATCGTCGGCCCCCTCCACGGTTTTGATACGGAAACGCCGGTAAAAACGCTTGTCGGGCACGCCGTCAAGTGCCACCACCATGCTGGCAACCGAATGGGTTCCGAACAGGTTTGAAATGTCGAATCCCTCAATACGATGCGGTATTTGGGGCAGATCAAGTATTTCAGCGAGTTGCCGGATACCCGTCAGGGCTTCCGCTTTGTTAAATTCCGGTGTTGATCTGACCTTGGCGCGTTCCTTGATCATTTTGTGCATGGCAATCCAGGTGTCGCGCCAGAGTGCCGCTTTTTCATAGTCATGTTTTTTCGCATGTTTCTCCATGAGCGTTCTGACCTCTTCGATGATGCCTAATCGTTCGCCGCGCAGAAAAGCGCAAGCTTCATTAAAGTTGGCGCGGTAATCCTCCAGTGTGATTTTGTCGATGCAGGGGGCTGAACAGAAGCGCAGAATTTCGTTCATGCAGTGACGATGGTTTTCCTCGTCCGGCACAATAGGGGAACATTTGCGCAGTCCGTAACGCTTTTCAAGAAATTCCTGTACGGTGCGTACAACTGCGGAGGAGGGGAAGGGGCCGAAGTAGAGCGCGCCGTCGCTGCGGATAATCCGGCAGGTTGTCAAACGCGGCACCGGTGCATCCGGATCGGCACGCAGAGCCAGATAACGTTTGTCATCGCGCAGCAGAACGTTGTAACGCGGTTTATACTGTTTGATGAGATTACCTTCGGTCAGCAGGGCTTCGGTTTCATTACGCACGACTACAATCTCGATATCTTCAACACTGTTGACCATGCTTCGCAACTTGGGCGGCGCATTACGGATGGTGGCCGGGCGGAAGTAACTCTGAACGCGTTTACGCAGTGAGAGGGCTTTGCCGATATAAATGATACGTCCTTTGCGGTCGCGCATCATGTAGCAGCCGGGTTTGTCAGGCAGCTCTTTCAGTTTTTCTTTCAATTCATTATTCAAAGTTGTGTCCTGGAACCGCGCCGGACGCGCGGAAATGAATTCAGTTCTGCTGCACCGTGATCGAAGCGCAGCGATCGTCAAGGTGCGCAAGTGCTCAGGTCAATCTTCACTCGGCTTCAGGTCTGGAACAATTGGTTGTATTCGGGGTGTTTGTCCGTTATCTCCTGTGGCGTGCTGTCCGCCGTCACGCTGCCGTTTTCCAGCAGGATAACCCGTTCGGCGAGACCCGTCGGGATACTGCGGTGCGAGGTGAAGAGGGTGAGTTTACCGTGGGCGAGTTTTTGCAGTGATTCCAGGGCCTCCCGTTGTGCTGTTTCATCCAGTGCGCTGGTCGGCTCATCCAGCAGATAAATCGTTGCCGGACGTAAAAAAGCCCGTGCCAGGGCAATTTTTTGCCACTGACCGGTACTTGGTTCAATGCCGTCATGCAGCCAGCGGCCCAGGAGTGTTTTGAGGCCGGCGGGCCAGCGTCGGACAATGCTGTCGAGTCCGGCGGCATGGGCGGCTGCGTAAATTTCCGGGGCATCTGGTTTAAAGTAAGGGTGTCCGATACGGACATTATCCTCTGCCGAGAGCTGATAGGTGTTGAAATCCTGGAAAAGTACACCGATCTGTGAGCGCCATTGCGTCGGATCAATTTCTTTCAGGTCGATACCGTCGATAAGGATACGTCCCTCGCAGGGGTCATACAGTCGGCACAGCAGTTTGATAAAGGTTGATTTGCCAGCTCCGTTCGCTCCGGCCAGCACAATTTTTTCGCCGGGTCGCAAGGTGACAGAAACATTTTGCAGAGCTGGCTGCTGAGTGCCCTGATAACAGAATGAGACATTTTCAAAGACAATGCCCTTTTGAATGTGCGGGGGGGCTGGTCGGGGATTGGATGGAGCTGTGACACATGGCCGGCGTTGTAGCAGTTCTTCGTAACTTTTCAGAAAAATAGAGTCTTCCAAAAGAGCTGCGGTTGCGTTGGATATCGTGCTGATCACACTCTGACCCCGGCGCAGGGCCTGTAGGCAGAGAACCATTGTGCCGAGTGTAATTGAACCACGCATGGTCTGATCGATCAGCCAGAGCAGGGCGGCGGCTGCTACTGTCAGTCCTGTGGCCATGCCTGTGAGGTCATAGCGCAAGACAATTTGCCGCCACTGACGGCGTCGTTGTTTCAGTTGATCACGCGCCATCTGAAAGCGTGATTGGCAGTAGGCGGCATGACCGTAGAGCCTGATTTCTTTGGCACCCTCGTTTTCCGTCATGATGCTGTGGAAATAAGAGCACTCTCTTTCGAGCGGGATCAGGTTGCGGCGCCAGTCAAAAAAGCGGCGGGAGCGCCGAGCCTTGAGGATGAGTCCGGGAACTGCCGAAACAATCAGCAGCAGCGGCAGCAGGGGCGTAAAACTGAGCAGTATCGCGATTGAACCGATCAGGCCGACTGAGCTCTGCAGCAGTTGGCTTAATCCTCCGATGATTCTGACAGGTCTTGAAACCGCCTGCTCGCGTGCCAGATAGAGATTGTTCTGGTCATCCGGGTTTTCGAAGAAGGCGAAATCAGCACTGGTCAGTTTAGCATGCAGCATCCGATAGACCTCGTCGGTTACCGCGATGGCGTGAAACTCCGCCACCCAAGCTGTTGCGATCCGCGTTGCGGCTGTGAGTGCCAGCGCAGCGGCACCCAGCAGTGACCAGTGAACAAGTGATGCGAATTGTGGATTCGAGCGGTAGAGTTCAGGCACAACGGTCAGTGAGTTCTGTGTGAAAGCGCCGCTGCCGTACAAGGCGGAGGAGAGATCGATGACGACCTTCAAGGTCAGCAGCGATATCAGCGGCAGCAGGGCTTGCACAACTGTCAAAATTGTGTGTTGCGTGGCCAGCAGGGGGCTGCTCAGCCAGATCAGCCTCAGGGCACGTGGAAAACTTCCATATATATTGTTGAAACGACCTTTCATGTCGCCTATATTATCTCTTTGTAACGTCACAAACAAGCCAAACGCCGGCAGAGGACTATCCTTCTCCGGAGCTATGCCTTTTGTCAGTCTGTCGATTACCCTGCTGCAAACGTTCCCGCAGGGTAGTGCGTCGTTCGCGCACCTGGTTGGATCTGATCGCGATATTAACAGCGCGGGATGATCCGATAACAATCACCAGCTGTTTGCCGCGGGTAATGGCGGTGTAGAGCAGATTGCGTTGCAGGAGTTTGTAGTGCTGGGTATGCAGAATCACTATGACAGCCGGATATTCGCTGCCCTGCGACTTATGAATGGACGTTGCGTAAGCCAGCACAAGCTCATCGAGTTCATTCTGCTCGTAAATCACCGGGCGTTCATCAAACAGAGCAACCAGTGTTTTTTCCTCGGGGTCGACATCCTGGATAAAGCCGATGTCGCCGTTGAAAATCTCTTTGTCGTAATTGTTGCGCATCTGCATAACGCGATCGCCGCGTCGATAATTCACGCCGCCGCGCTGCAGAGCCACGCCGTCAGGATTAAGCGCCGTCTGGATGACATCATTCAGATTCTCTGCGCCCAGCAGGTTGCGTCGCATGGGGGTCAGAACCTGAACATCATAAAGAGGATTGAATTTGAATTTCTGCGGTATTCGTTTTGTCATCATTTCCACGGTGCGCTTGATAATGTCGGAGGGTTCCTGAGTCTCAATGAAGTAGAAATCGCTGTTGGTTTCCCGGGCAAGAAAACCCTCGCCGGAGTTGACGCGATGGGCGTTGCGCACAATCTGTCCGCTGGTATTCTGCCGGTAGATGGTTTCAAGACGGCTGTAAGGCACGATATCTGAGTGGATGATGTCGCTCAGCACGTTGCCGGGGCCGACACTTGGCAGCTGATCGATATCGCCTACCATGATCAAAGTGGCGCGGGGAGGCAGAGCCTGCAGGAAGTAATCGATCAGCTTGATATCGATCATGGAGGTTTCATCCAGTATGAAGCAGTCGCCCTCAATCTGATTTTCAGCATTGTGTTCAAAAACCCGCCGGTTGGGGTTGAATTTTAGTAAACGGTGAAGTGTTACGGCTTCACTGCCGGTGGCTTCGGACATTCGTTTGGCAGCCCGTCCGGTGGGCGCGGCCAGATGAATTTTAAGTTTACGGGCCTTGAAGATGTCGGTTAAAGCGCGGATAATGGTTGTTTTTCCGACCCCGGGGCCGCCGGTGATTATGGAGACCTTGCTTGAGAGTGCCTTACGCAGTGCCATGAGTTGTCCGGCGGCCAGGTGTATGCCCATTTTGCGTTCAGCCCATTCGACCGCCTTGTTAATCCTGATGGCGCGGAAAGATGGCCGGCTGTAGAGCATCTGGTTGATTTTGAATGCTGTGCGCATTTCGGCTCTGAAGAGATCACTGCTGTAGATGCGGTTCATCTCGCGTATCAGGGTTCCGCGTTCAATTTCCGTATTGAGAGCGTTGGCCAGCCGTTCTAAGGGTATGTCCAGCAGTTGTTGGGCGTGCAGAAGCAGATCAGCATCGATGGTGAAACAGTGTCCCTCCTCATCGGTTTCGCTCTGGATAGTGTACAAAAGACCTGCGCGGGCCCGTATTTCGGAGTCATGCGGAATGCCGACACTGATCGCAATTTTGTCTGCGGTTTTGAACCCGATTCCCCATACATCTTCGCAGAGGCGGTAGGGGTTGCGTTTGACAATTGCTATCGCGTCGCTGCCGTACTGTCGGTAGATGCGTGATGATTTAGCGGTTCCGATGCCGTATGACTGGAGGAAAATCATAATCTCGCGGATGCCCTGCTGGGCGGACCACGACTCTTTGATCATGGTTCGTCTGCCTTTTCCGATACCGTCGATCTCCTCCAGTCTGGCCGACTCATTGTCGATGATTCTCAAAGTATCCAATCCGAAGCGTTCCACAATTTTAGCGGCATAGGTTGGGCCGATGCCCTTGATCATGCCACTGGCCAGGTAGCGGCGGATACCCTCCGGCGAGGTGGGCGCGATGCATGTGATGGTTTGAGCCTGGAACTGACGTCCGTGTGCGGGATGGTGTTCCCAGCTGCCTTCAGCGTGCAGTTCCTCGCCCTCCCAGAGTGCGGCGCATGTGCCGACAACGGTTACAACTTCCGTGCGTTGGTGGTGTCCGGCCGGTAATTTAACTGAGCAGACCGTGTAGCCGGATTCATCATTACGAAAGATAATGGATTCCACCGTTCCGCTGAGTGAGTCCTGTGCCGGGCTCTCTGTCGTATTCGGAGCGGTTAAGCTGTCATTTTTTCGTTTCACTTTTAAACCTGAGCTGTCCGCAGGCGGCGTTGACATCCTTGCCGCGTGATTTGCGCATTGTCACATTAAGACGAGCCTTATGCAGCTTATCCAGAAAACGCAGAGCCTGGATGTGATCTGGAGGCTGACCAACAAAACCCGCGACTGGACTCAAGGGGATCAGGTTAACCTTGCAGTGCTGGTTTTTCAAGAGTTTTATAAGAGCATCGGCGTGTTCCGGACGATCATTGAAATTACTGATCAAAGTGTATTCATAGGTTACGATACGGCCGGTGTTTGAGGTGTATTGTTTACAGGCCCGGAGTAGCTCGCTGACAGGCCACCTGTGGTTGACCGGCATGATCTGATTGCGAAGAGTGTCTGTGGGTGCGTGCAGTGAAACCGAGAGTTCAAATTGTACGCCCTCCCGGGCAAACTGCTCAATACCGGGAACAACACCGCATGTGCTGACGGTGATATGCCGTGCACCGATGTTGATGCCGCGCTGATCGTTTAAAATACGCAGGGCTTTGAGGACATTTTCATAGTTGGTGAATGGTTCTCCCATGCCCATAACGACAATGTTGCCCGGGCGGGGCGCACTTTGAACTTCAGGGGTTGATTCGGAAGAGCGGCTTCTCAGCAGTCGGCAGGCCGAGACAACCTGCGCGACGATTTCAGCGGCACTCAGGTTGCGGATGAGACCATGCATGCCGCTGGCGCAGAAGGCACAGCCGAAAGCGCAGCCGGCCTGAGATGAGATACACTGTGTTATCCGGCCTCTGGATGGGATCAGAACGGACTCTATTCTTTCACCGTCGTCGCACTCCAGCAGCAGTTTAACCACGTTATCGGAAGATTCGTGGGTGTTTACTATTTTGAGGGGTTCAATTGAAAATTTTTCCGCCAGTGCAGCACGCAGTTCTTTGGAAAGAGTGGTGGCATCCTGCCAGGAGGTGATCAGATTACGGTGCAGGGCCACATTGACCTGCTCGGCGCGGTAGCCGGGCAGGCCCATTTCACTGAAGATGGGTTTCCACTCGTGTGGCAGCATGCCCCAAGCTGAAATTTTACGGTTGTTGTCGTTTTTCATTCAGCTGCCGTTCCTGTTGGAATAAAGCCCGATATCAATAAAATAATCAGAGCGCTGATGAGGCACAGGCTCATAAGATGTTTTTTCAGCATCAGCCTGCGTTGTTGCGACGCATCTGATTTTGCGATGAGATCACTATAATGGGACCAGCACTCTCCGCTGTAGACAAAAAGCGACACCGGGTAGCCCCAACGGTGCAGCGTGCGTCGGATATTATAGTATAAAGCGGCCGCTGCAACGAAGAGCAGGAGCGCAGATATCTGTAAGATTTGAATTGATGGCATAATGGAGGTGCTGGAATGGTCTTTGTGACTTTATTCGGAGGGTTCTTTTTTAGGGGGTGCCTTGATTCCCTGGCGCGGTTCGAGCATCGGATCACGACCGGGTTTCCCGGCAGCCGGTTTGAAACTTTCGCTTGGTTTGGCGGTTGAGGTATCCACTTTTTTTGTTCGGTTCAGTTTTTTGCTGTCGAGTGGCTGTGCTTTGACAGTATGCTTGTCATTCGAGTGATAGTCGCGTGGGGATTCAAGCTGTTCGGAATCCAGCGGTTTCGGTTCAATCTTTTTGTCTGACCGGAAAAAGCTGAAGAAGCCGTCGTTTTTTTGGCGGGATGGGTTGTATTGGGTAGCGCGGGCCTTTGTTTTGGTCCGGTATGACCGGGCTTTAAATCCGCGTTGATCGAGTTTACTGCCGGAGTAGGATTTTGATTGGTAACGCACCTCGTCAGAGGCTACGCCTATACCAACGCAGATAACACAAAGCGTGACTGTAGATTTAAAATAAAGCATTCTTTTTCCAAATGTACAAATATTTAGCTACGACCCCTAGCGTAAATTCTTGTTTTTTACGACAGAAACTAAAATTATAGCGACTAATCAACGTTTACGTCATCCTTCAGTTTGAGCGAGTCAATCGTTGCGTGAATCATGGCGGAGAGTTCGTCCCGATCAGCATTGCGACTGATGGTCAGTCGCAGCACCGTTGTCTCGACCAGCGAGTAAAGCAGATTGGTTGCCAGTTTGGGATTTACCGGGCGAATCTCTTTTTTCCGGATACCCTCGATGATCAGCCGTTGCACGATTCGGCGTAAGACGATGGTATGGCTTTCGATATTGCGTTCCAATCTGTGGCCGCCGCGTTGTGCCGCCAGCACATAATCAAGAATGACTGTCAGCATGACCCTTTGTTCAAAGAGCAGATTAAGCACTGCATCCATTATGTTTTTAAGGCGGACGTCGACCGGTTGGCTGTATTTAAGAATGGCGGCATAAATTTTGGAGAGGATATTGGAACTTTCCCAGATGGCGTAATTAAAAATTTCCCGTTTGTTTCTGAAATACTTGTAAAGAGTGGTACGGGCAATACCGCAGGCGTCGGCTATTTTCTGAAATGTAACGCCGTTGTAGCCCTCCTCCGCAAAAAGCTCGATTGACTTTTTTATTATCTCACTTTTGCGTGCTTCATGGTCGATTACAATACCCATAAAAACTTTTTAATAACACCTTTCAACCGCATATAGATACATAGATTATACACTACCCGGTGTCACAGTCAAGCCGAACGGCATTACCGTCAGAAAAAACGTCGTTTGGCCAGAATAGCAACCACAATCAGACTGAGCAAAACAGAGAGGATCATCAGAATGGTGAAAGCGTGCGGATGACTTGCCAGCGGCAGGGCGACATTCATGCCGTAGACGCTGGCAACCAGGGTTGGCAGCATCAGCACCAGTGTGATTGAGGTCAGGAACTTCATGACGTTGTTGAGATTGTTCGAGATAATCGAGGCGAAGGTGTCGAGGGTGCCGGTCAGGATGTTACTGTGAATGGTGGCCATTTCCAGAGCCTGACGGTATTCGACGGCCACATCTTCGAGCACATCGAGATCTTTATCAGGAATATCGAGTTGGCGTGTGTGTTCCAGCCGACCGATCATGATATCGTTGGCTTTCAGCGAGGTTGTGAAATAAACCAGTGATTTTTCTATGTTCAGCAGTCGCATCAGGGCTGTGTTTGAAATAGACTCATGCAGATCCTGTTCGATGACCTCGGCGCGTTGACGGATATCACGCAGATAGCGAAGATAGAGAATTGCGGAGTGCCAGAGAATTTGAAAGGTGAAACGAAAGAGGTCGCCGGGAGGACAGACTCTGCGTATCTGCGTGAGAAAAGTGCTTGTGACCGGAGTCTGGCGGTTGCAGATAGTAACAACGCTGTTGCTTGTCAGCACGATGCCAAGCGGCAGAGTCTGAAAGGGAATCTGGTTGTCATGCGGGGCATGATAGGGCACGTGGACTATCAGAAGTGTGAATTCATCTTCAATTTCAAGACGCGGTCGTTCGTCTTTATCCAGCGGATCGGTTAAAAATTCGCGGGGGATTCCGGTGATTTTTTCAACTTTGGATATCTCATCGGTTGATGGATCGGCCAGATTGATCCAGCAGGCATCACTGTTGGGAGCTGTTACCTCTTTCAAAGCGCCGTCCACCCATTGATATGTTGCAAACATCGCTTTCCTCCTTGCCGGCTGACTCATGAATTCAAAATGCGCTCTCCACATGGTTCAACTGCGCTGATCCGGCGTATTAAAGCCTCTTTGATGAAGTGGAGAAGCGGATAAAAACAGACAGAGTATGCAGCGGATTTAGCAAAAAGACAATTACAGATATGTTTGAGCGGTTGTGCGACAGTTATTGGTGTTTTGTAAGTGTTTGCCGGATATGCCTTTGAATTACACTAGTTGCAGGAAATTATTTTTGGTCGCTTGTCAACCTCGGGTGATTATGTTAATAATCTCGACCTGTTGATTGAAACTTGAATTACGAGACGGTTCGTTATGACGGAAAAAGAAGCACTGATTGCCTTGAATATGATGCCTGGCATAGGCAGTGTCACAGTTCTCAGGATGCGGGAGAGCTTTGGCTCGGCAGCGGCCGTTTTCGAGGCGGAGCCGGAGGATATTCGGGCGGTTCGAGGTTTTAGTAATGTGCGGGCCAGGAATTTGTATGATGCGTTGCGCACAGTGCCTTTCAAAGAGGAGATTGCACGGGCGGACAGGAAAGATATTTCGTTGGTGAGCATCGATGATGACTTTTATCCCGCATTGTTGCGTGAGATTGCTGATCCGCCGCTGGTACTCTATGTAGCGGGTGATCCGGCGGCCTTATGTGTTAAGGATGGGTGTGCGATTATCGGCACACGTCATGCTTCGCTTTACGGGCGTGAGACCGCCCGTAAATTCGGGTATCAACTGGCTGCCGCAGGTTATGCGGTGATCAGCGGCTTTGCCAGGGGCATTGACACCGAGGCGCATGTCGGAGCAGTGCAGGCCAACGGTACCACGGTAGCCGTTCTCGGGGGGGCACTGGATAAGCTTTATCCGCGGGAAAATGCTAAATTCGCCGGTGAAGTTATTGCCAAAGGTGGTGCCATTATTACGGAGTATCCATTCGGCAGGCAGGCTGATCGGCAGAGCTTTCCGCAACGCAACCGTATTGTGAGCGGTATGAGCAGGGGAGTTCTGGTGGTGGAGTCGCCGGACAGAAGCGGAACAATGATAACTGTCGCGCAGGCTCTTGAACAGGGCCGCAGCGTGATGGCAGTGCCGGGCAGAATTGATTCGAGGGTTTCATCGGGATGCCATCGCCTGATCCGTGAGGGGGCAAGACTGGTCACTTCGGTCGATGATGTGCTGGAGGAGCTGCAGGATCTTTTTGCGGCAGCGCGTTACGAAAAAGATGAAGAAAAGCGTGGCACGGCTGAGTCCGCCGAGAAAAAAGTAGTGCTCACTCCGGAGGAGCGGATGGTTTACAGTGCGATCAGTGAGGAGGGCAGCTATGCTGACACTGTCGTACGGGCCAGCGGGCTTGCGGCGGGTAAGGTCAATGCCATACTTGTCGGATTACGTATTAAGCGGCTTGTCAAAGCCGGCCCGGGAGGTTTCTTTCAGAGACTGAAATCGAGTTGAGTAGAAAATTTAGATCGTTTAAATCAAGTCGCATTTTGGGTGTTTAAGCCTGAGGTGGCGCAGAAAAGCTGAGGATTAGTTAAATGGGAAAGAATTTGGTTATAGTGGAGTCACCCGCCAAGGCAAAGACTATTGGTAAAATACTGGGGTCTTCGTACATTGTCAAGTCGTCGGTTGGACATGTCAGAGATCTGCCCGAAAAGACACTCGGGGTTGATGTGAAGAATCATTTTGAACCGAAATATGTTCTTTCCAAAAGCAAGACCAAGGTCGTCAGTGAATTGAAAAAAGCCGCCAAAACATGTGATGCTGTTTATCTGGCACCCGATCCTGATCGTGAGGGTGAAGCGATTGCCTGGCATTTGCACGAGCTGCTTTCCGCCACCGTCGGAGCGAAACCCTTTTACCGTGTACAGTATAATGAGATCACTCCGGCTGCGGTTAAATCCGCTTTTGATCATCCTGGGGAAATCAACATGGACCGGGTTGATGCGCAGCAGGCACGCAGGGTGCTCGACCGTATTGTGGGATATAAGGTTTCGCCGCTGCTCTGGCGCAGGATCAAACGCGGCCTGAGTGCTGGACGGGTTCAGTCGGTGGCCCTGCGCTTGGTTGCTGAACGGGAGCGGGAGATTCAGAATTTCAAGGTGGATGAATATTGGGTTATGGGTGCCGTTATGCGTCGCCGGAGTGAACCGCTTGACCCGTTCAGCACCAGATTGGCCCACATCGATGGTCAAAAGGCGGAGATTCCTACGGAAGATGTTGCCCGGGCAATTCTGACCGATCTGGATGACAGCCTGCTCAAAGTATCCGATATAACCGTTAAAGATGTGGTCCGACGTGCTCAACCGCCTCTGATAACTTCCACCCTGCAGCAGTCAGCCTCCAGCCTTTTCAGCTTTTCTCCGCAGCGCACAATGAGTCTCGCACAGAAATTGTATGAGGGTGTGGAGCTTGAAAACGGTCCGCCGGTCGGTTTGATAACCTACATGCGTACAGATTCTTTCAGTATTGCCAAAGAGGCCGCTGACTCCGCTCGCGCATACATTAATGAGAGTTATGGAGAAGAGTATATCCCTGCCAGACCCAATCGCTATAAGAGTCGTTCGGGTGCTCAGGAGGCGCATGAAGCGATTCGCCCTACCGATGTTAACCTTACTCCGCAAAGCCTCAAACATGTTCTGGATGCGCCAGCGCTGAAACTTTATGATCTTATCTGGCGCCGTTTCGTGGCGTCTCAGATGAGTGCAGCGAAGATCGCCCGTAAGACCGTTTCGATCACTGCTGAAAAGGAGTCGCAGCAACACAGTTATCTGTTCAGAGCGACCTCATCCGAGATCGTGTTTGACGGATTCCTGAAGGTGATAAATAAAGACGAGAAGCGCAAGGATGGCGGAAATGAGAGTGATTCTGAGAGTGATGAAGTTGAAAAACTTCCTCCTCTGGCCCTGGGTGACATACTTGATCTGGTGGAGTGGCTGAGTGAACGTAAGGAGACCAAGCCGCCGGCACGCTACAGCGAGGCCTCTTTGATTCGCGCACTGGAGGCCAATGGCGTAGGGCGTCCTTCAACATACGCATCAATTATCGAAACACTCAATGCCCGAAAGTATACCACTCGTGAGAAGAGACAGTTGACGCCGACCGAGTTGGGATTGGAGGTCAGCGATTTGCTGGTATTAAAACTTGATGAGCTTTTCAATGTCAACTTCACCTCCGAGATGGAGGAGAAGCTCGACCAGGTGGAAGAGGGGGCGATCAAATGGAGCGACATGCTGGAAACCTTCTACAAAGCTTTTGTGGATTGGATGGAAAAGGCGAAAGAGCCGCCGGCCGATAAAGCTAAGGTGAGCGCGGTAATCGCTATGCTGGACAAAGTGACTGAATGGGCGCCCGAGATTCAGCGCGGCAAACGCAAATACAGCGACCAGCGTTTTGTTAAATCGGTTGCAGAGCAGATTGAAAAGGGTGAAAAGAGTGTTACTGACAGGCAGTTGGAAGCGCTGGTTAAAATAGCCGTTCGCTACAAGGATCAGATTCCCGGTGCTGAACAGGAACTTACCCGCCTCGGATTCGCTTCGTTTGTCGAGGATGACAAGGTGGCGATCAGCTACGAAAAAACAATGCAACGCTTTGAGGTTATGGATGCACTGGAGTTAAGCGAATCTCAGGAAGATTTCTTCAATTCTCTCAAACAGCAGGTCGCCAGCGGACGCAAACTCAGCGAAAAACAGGTCATTGCGCTTGATCGTATGCTGGTTCAATATGCAGGCGTAATAGATGATTTTGAACAGTTGCGTGATGAACTTGAGCTTAAAGTTACCGACAGCGGTTTGCCGCAGGATGATGAAAGCCCCTTGCTGGTTGAAATGCTCGAGCAGGTGCAAACCTGGAATGAACCCGTTAAACGGGGGAAACAGACCTTTGATGACAAGTCGTTTTTTGAGAGTCTTGCATCGCAGTTCAAAGCCAAGAACTCGCTCACTCCCAAGCAGCGGTACGCTTTGAAACGAATGATTTTCCGTTACAAAAGTCAGATTGAAAGTTTTGACGACTACGTGGAAAAATTGGGACTCAACAAAAAAAGCCGAAAGTGATGACAGGCCCCGGAACATTGCTGGATTGGCGAAATCATCTGCCGCAGATGGTTGGTGAGGCAGGTTGCTGATTCTGCAGACACGAAATACGGTCGGTGGGCGGAGCTGCCGCCATGCAGCTCGTTCATTTGCGGCTTTAAAACACTATCATCCCATAGTCAGCTAATTTTTTAATGTTATCATTTTTGCCCCTTTGTTTATAGGGGTTTCAGTTTTAAAAAGCTCGTTTTTTAAAATAGGGTTTGCTTATGATTGTTCTTCTCCCCCTGTAATCAGGG
>JAGYOL010000043.1 GCA_018399555.1 Kiritimatiellia bacterium
AGCTTTTCGTACTCATCTTTCGGTATGGTTACGCACTCTGTTTTCATGGCACCGTTATATCACGGTTGCCGAAGTCAGACCAGTAGGTCAAAGTTAAGACGCTTACTCTGCTTGATATGATTGAAGATATTATTCAATCTTAAAGCTCTCCGTATCACAGACACCTATTTTGACTACTTTGCTATTGAGAAAACTCTCTTATTTTTTGTCTTCAGGTTTTACTTGCTTACAGCGGATAAGTATATTTCCATCTTTGTCGAAACGTTCCATCTCATCCCATAGGATGTCTTCTGACTTTGCCCACTTCTGCTTCTCTGTAAATCGGATTTTTGTTTGTTGGCTCTTTAATACAGTATCTATTTCAGATTGATACCATTTCATTTTTCGGTCTGCATGTTTAACCTGACTTGTACTCTTGAAACAAGTCACATTAACGTTTAAATAGTCATTTGATGAACTGTTTCCAGATTCAAATTTTACCCCAAAACCGATCCGGTTATCCAAGTATCCTCTCGGCCCATGATGATTGCCTGAAATCAAAGGTGTTGCACAAGTAAAAGGAAATGGTATGCCGTATGCAACACCAGTTTCCATTACATTTTTATTATCATCTCTATACCTGCAAACTATTCTACTTCCGGACGAGTTTTTGTCCACATAGGCATAATATAAGCCTTCACGTAGCATTTCATAATCAGTGCTAACTTGATCAACTCTAATTACTTTTCTCTTTGTCTCGCTGCAAATCCGGTCATCAATAACAATGACTTTCAGTAAGTACTCATCAAAATCTTCACTCTTTTCGGGCTTATGCACTGGCTCCCATGCGGCAGCTGAAGCAGGTGCTCCAATAAATCCCGATTTCGGAACTACCACTTTATAAAACGCAGTTAAATTTGTCTGAGTACTAGCTGCAATGTCACCTGACATACACTCAGCGACCAACAAACAGGATATTGAAAAAAACAAGATTCTCTTAAATGCCATTTTAACCATTCTCCTTTCTAGGGGGAAAGAATACCTCTGATAGTAGAGTAATTTAATTGTCCATTCCAATATGAATCAACTGATGATTTACTTGCTGGAGTCCAAACAGAATCTGGCCTTTTGTAGTAGTCATTTGCGAAAGGATGCTCTTTCCAATCCCCGTTATCAGAATACAATGCTTCTCCATCATCACCATATGAAACACAATACCAATAATATAGTTTTGCTTCTATCCCCTTCCAGCACTTTACTTCGCAAACGATTTCAACAGTTTTTTCATCGGTCTGATCTGAAACCTCGCAATAGATAGCTTCCACAATTGAGTAGACTGGATAATTCCATACCATTTCATTATCTTCATCTGAGTTGAAAATATCACAACCAAACATTGCATTGCTGCCTATAATTGATTGCTCCAATTTCTTGTGCCATACATGTGGCAATATGTCATAGCCTGAGAATGGAGTTGCATATTCAAATCCATGATATAGTGTGACTAACAACCCCTTCTTTAATGCCGGAGTGAAAATGATATTATTTGGAGCACTGTAATTACCTGTAGGTTCGTCTTCACAAATAATTACAGCTGACGCTACATCGCAATGTCCGAACCATGAAACATCTTTAGTGTTCCCATCCCAACCCATAGGCCAGAACTGAGGCATGCTTACAAAAGGCTCCCACCCGGTCTTAGTGTTATTATCGCCATCCGCATTGTCAAAATCAAAACCGAATGTAAGCTCCATGTCCGCTTTCACAATCAGATTTGAATTAAGGAAATGCCCATGATCAACTTGTCGTATCCAATTGTTCAGTTCAATATCTCGTGCCGATGTCCCATATGCTTGGTCGTACATATGAAGACAACGGTTTTCCTCATATAGATTGGGACTCTGCTCATCTGCCATAGGATACCAGGGACATACCCACGGTGTCTTGGTGACAGTCTTGGATTGAATAAAGCTGTTACTGACTGTAACACTCTGCGAACCATCTACCTTAAAATAGAACCGAAAAGGCGCAGTCATATTGAAGAATAAAAACATAAGTTTGAGGAATTTAGCCCTATGTATTGCATTGTCTCGGCAGAAGACTTTCATCGATGCTGCAAACGATCTAATTGATTGATGTAGGCGTTCCATCAGCGGCAAAAGTAATTGTTACATAAGGATCGCTCGTAGTGGCAGGGTCGCCGGCGTTGGTAGCAGGGGTAATGGTCGTGGAAAGTGTAACGTCGCCGAATGTAACGCTTACCGTTGCCGAGCCGCCGCCTGTTCCATAATAGTTTAGATGAACTTTGAACTGATACGGTGATGACTCGGCCGGGCAACGGCGGGTGGGAGAGACAAGTAGCGCGATTTTCTCTGGGCCGGCATCGGTGTTATCGCCGGTCCACCACGCTCTGTAGTCGGGATTGCCAAGCGAGCCGGAGCTATAACTCCAACCCACTTTATACGCCGAATTGTCAGACCAGTATGCACAGCAGTCGAGGTCTATGCCACTCCACGATATCGTTATCGAGGCCTCGCCTAGCACATTATATCCATCGAGATTGGTTGCCTCCTCTATTATAGACTCATATAGCGGGAAGGAGGATGTTGAAAATATCGGCACCCCCGATGTGCTATAAAGTGGCTTTGCGCCATCAGGGATGATTGGTTCGCCTAAAGACTCGTCGTTAATTTCCACCGGGCCGTCATCTTCATTGAGCAGCCCGTTATCTTCATTGGGCTGCCCTGAGACGTACACGATCTCAGTATCGATTATTGTGCCATCGGCAGTGCTTATAATTATTTCAGCCATAATTACTACTCCAGGAACAAATATTTCTGCCCGTTCTGCAGAGTAATGCCCCATACATCCTCATCTGTCGACGAACTGGTGACTTTAATCTCAAGGGGCTGGAACCCAGTGACAAGCTGTGTACTGTTTGGACTTATCACAATTGATGCCCAGCTGTTCATAATTAAATCTGTTGCCTCACCCAGAGAAAAATTCTGGCGATTAAAATCGCGTTTCCAGATTGTTACGTACTCGTCTGTGTTATTGACGACTTCGACCTGATGATACCAAGATAAATACATTAAATAGGTGATGGTGTAGCTGTCGATCGGGATAACGCAGCCAGCTAATCCTTGCGATGATGTGGTTAAAATGAAATCGGGATTGTCGCCGACATACCAAGATATCTGGTAAGGCACACGACCCCATGTGTCATGAGTCCAGGACGTGTTGACAGGAGGATATGCATCCAGAGAATTAAGATAGGAAGCACGATTGTTCGCGACAAAATACCAGTATCCCGCTAAAGAGTAATATTGAATTAGGTAGGCTCCTTGGGCAGAATCGGAAGGGATGCCAATATTAACTCTGGAAAGTGATGATGCGTATGTAGTGCTTGTGTGTCCCAACATCCCTTTCGTGTTGCCACGGCTGTCGTATCTGTGAGCAGAGATTTTAAACCTGCTTTCGAACCGCCTTGAAACTGCCATAATAACCTCCTGATGTTAAGACGAGTGCTGTGAAGCATGCGACACGAGATCAACATAGTCGATAGCTGAACCGTTTGTGCCGGCGGCCAGAACGCGCAGAGTGCGTTTTGTGCGATTAAAAGATGTGCTTGCATAGCCGGTTTCTGTGACTACTGTAACCTCCGGAAGATCGAGTGTTGCTGTAACGTCATCTCCTGCATCTCCGGTAACTGTATTTTTCGTGCTGAAGACTATTTTCAACTGCGAACCGTCGACGACAAAACTTGAAACTCCGGTTATAACATCAAAGTCCGCGACAGAGCCGCCTTCCGGAAGATTTACTGTTTCCTCATCATATGCATCTGTCGCCATTATCTGGCGTTTTTTCTGGGTAAGATTCGTCGGTGTTGTGCTGGATGCTTCGAGAGTCTTGATTTCACGGGGTTTCATTGCACGCGCAGAAGCACCGGTTATATCACCAGGATTAATATCAATAGAATGAACCGGATTACCATCGTTGACAAATCTTTTGCGGTAGTTTTCATCCGATATCTGGGCGTCGCGCACATTGGGGAAACCTTGTGTGCCGTCAACAGATGTATCCGGCTCATCGCGGTATATGCGGGACCAGGCCGCCTGACGCTGGTTGCAATTGCGAAACCAGGCTACGCGGGAGTCGAGATCCAGCCACTTCGGGAAACCAACCTGACATGCTGTTGCACCAGTATCCAGATCAATGGACACTCGCGACACCATCGCCGCCATTGTTGTCCAAGCTGTTATACCGTTTATGAAGTTCACGGCTTTGCCGGGGAGGATATTGAATTCCGGCTCTTGGTCTATCAATGTGAATGTGCAGTCATAATGGAGTTGCGAGAATTCATCATAGAGCGCGGCTGCAACACCGGTTGGGATTGATTCGCCAGGATCATAGTCATTCTGCTCACGGTAAGTTTTAGACGTGGCATCTGTCATTGGAAGCTCAATAGAAAGATTATGCTTCTTAACATCGGTGACATAGCCATTAACGCGGCGTGTCAATTTGGCATCGATCATAAAACGCTGGCGCTCAAATTCTTTGTCCATCCACGGTTGAACTGTGCCTTCTTTGAGAATATTCGGGAGTGATTGAGTTTCGTCGGCGGCCATTGTGGGATTGGATAGCGTTATATCCGCATCAGCGTATTTTCCCAGCTCCGGTTTAGCCGCTTTCCACCATGCTTTGCTAGTCATCCAGTCGCCGTTTTTAGAGAGTGCCTCGACAACAATTTTCTGTTTTTTAAAGGAGGTGCTTGATCCGTCAAGATTATAAACACCCCATATCGCGTCTACCTGCTGCAGTCGGGCGGCGGTTTCCGACTCGGTCTCTCCGGCAACCAGAGGAGCATAATCGTAGTTTGTTGCAACACTGGAGGCGCCGTTTACAGTGACGGACTTTTCAAAACACAGCGCAATGCACGGCGGCACCTGGTCGTTACGCGGAGATACAAATATATCACGGCGGCCAGCGATATCGACATTAACAGCGGTGAGTGCTGCTCTGGACTTGACATACATGACCGGTTCGCGCTGTGAATAGTCGAACCAGGCTGCAGCGTGCGGATGATTAACGAGTGCCTTAATAACAGCCTGGGCAACGCTTATGTTAACCACTTCATCAAAAGGCGGCGTGAAGCCGCTGATTATGTCTCCTGTTGTCGGTGTGGCTACAGGACACCCGCCCGTGCGGGCCACAGCAATGCACTGCTGGATCTGCGCGCCGGTTGTCATCCTGGCTCCTGCCGGTCCGCAGAAAAGGATAGCGCGCGGCTTTGATACTGTTACGGAAGAACTCTCAACCCAATCCTGGCGCATAGGCGTATGCTCGAACCAGTCCCACATTCCAAGGATCGTAATGCTGTAATGCTCCGTTAATCCGTCCATACCTCTGTACGGATCATGGTCGACGCGCCCCAGAAAAAGATATTCGGTGGAGCCGCCATCTATACTGCGGGCAATACGGAGAACTTTTTTATACTGGAACAAATTATACGTTACTTCGTCAACTTCGAATTCCGTCGAATCCGTGAATGCCGTCTGGCCGGTAACGCGCAATGTGCAGCGGTCGGTTCCGGCACAGACAAACTCAAAAGCCGGTTTTGATATTCCGAGCGAATCGAAATCAAACCAGGTTTCAGCCGCTTCTGTTGATTGCGCTTCACAGATTCTGTATACAGTTGTTGCCATTATCTGCCTCCGAACTGTTTGGTGCGCTCTTCGATATCGCGCATCCGCTTTGTCGCTTCTTCGGTTTTTTTACTTACGCTATCGACGGCCTTGTCTGTCACATCAAGAAATTCTTCCAGATTTTCCTGCATAGTCGTCATATTTTTAATATATGGTTCGGCGATTACAGTATTGCCGACGTTTCTGGATCTCATTCCGTATTCGAAGCTCGCAGAGGGCGGACCTGCGAAGTCGGTATCATGATGAGTATATTTATTTTCCGGCGGTGGCTGGTAAACAGGATCTACCAATGGCGCAGGTTCGGGAGTGGTGAACATTTTTTCACCTTTTTCTTTGTTCTTCTGAAATGATCCTTCAAGATCGAATCCCAAGCGCCCGGACATGTTGGAAACCATATCATCGGTTTTATCAGCAACGTATTTTTGAGTTTTTTTAAAGTCCTGCTGGACCTGACTGAGCGTATCGCCTATGGAAACGTCTCGATTACGCGCGGCGATTTCCGCAGCTTCGTCTTGACTGTGCGTTTGCTGTGACCAATTAACAAGTTGTTCATAAGCTTTTAATTTGTCGTCATCGCTCCCAAAGCCAGCTTTAAGTACGTCGAATTTTGCTATTAGCCTGTCTGGTACGCCTTGTTTTTCCATGTCAACCGACGACATTCCTGCTATTTGCATGGCAGCTGCTTCATGAGCACGTTTTTTGTTACCCCAAAATTCAAGCTTAAGAAAATCCTCTTTGAAAGTTGCAAACATAATTTTAGATAGCGCAACAACAACACTCTTTAAACTCATAAGACCAGCAGCAAGAGCAACAACAGTCGTATCCACAAGAGCACCGACGGCAGTAGATATAGCACCTCCTAAGGTGGCTTTGCTTATCGCGTCCAGCGCTGTCTGCACTCCGGCCAGTAGATTTACTGAAGCACGCTTTGCGAAATTGCCTAATGCATTGCCCCATTTCTCCAGTTTTCCGCTGTCAATAGCGGCCTGGATATTGTCATTAATAGTTTTAAGTATAGGTTTAAATGTTGGCAGCAACCCCTCGCCGACTTCCGCGAATGCTCCCTTCATGGTGCCTTTGAATGTTGACACCAGACCGTGCCAGGTCTGGCTAAGTTTCCCGAGCGCTCCTCCGTATTTGATGTCAAAGATTTTAAGCAGTTCCTGTTGTGCCGCGCGCCGGCCATTAGCTGTAACTTCTTTCCACTCGCCCATTTTGTTTTTATATTCAAAAATGAACGCCTCTCCCTCGCGTTTAGTGTTTATGCCCAGATTACGCAGGGGTTCAGCCTCCATTCCACCCATTATGGATGACATATCCACAATGTCTCGATCCATGATAGCCGCTGCATTAGCGACTGACTCGAAAGAGTTCTGTCCGGTGATGCCGAGGCCTTCAAGCAATATCCTCGCTTCAATGAGAGGCTCAAGCTCAAAAGGCGATGCGAGAAAGAATTTATAAACCTCTTTGAAAACATCGTTGGCCTTGGCTGTCGATCCGGTTACGCCTTCGAGCCTGAGTTTAAGTTTTTCGATATCCGCAGCGGACTTAAGCGAAGCCGCGCCAAGTCCGGTTATAGCGCCAACACCGATGAGGGCCAAATTCCGGGCTGCTTTCAATCCTGTCGACAGAACCTTGAATGCAGTTGACCCCGCTTTACGTAGGCCTCGGAATACCGCACCGAGAGCGGCAACGGATTTCCCGTATCTGTCGGCGGCCTTTTTAAGGTTTGACCATCCACTGACATCCGATGTGAAGCGTTTTATGCCGTTGAGCTCTTTTTTGAGTTGGTCGGCCATGACCTGGAATCTGATTTTAACTGATTTCATTTGTCCTGCTCCTGTATCAGGGTTTCAAGGGCTTCGACGGCGGCGTTGTTGTATTCCGACGCTGTTGGTAATACTGAAAGGTCAGCCTTGTGTTCCGTCTTCTTCACCAGCGCGAACAGCAGGCCGATCATCCCGTTGCCTTTGCGCCCGGCCAGCAGAGCGGTACCCTTGCGGCGACCCTTAATCACAAAAGCGTCGTCAAAATCGCCGGGTGTCTTCCCTTCCGCCTCACTGCCTGATAGCGGAATCGCCAGGCGTTTGATGGGTCTGCCTGTGATGGCGCTGACGCGGCCTGACGGGCGGACGGTGCCGCCATAGTAGCGCAGAGCAAAGCCGACGTGCGGGATTTCCACCCATGCGGAGCTGCCGTCGTGATCATGCACAACGCTGTCGCGGGCTTCGAGGTAGTAGTTGCGCTTGACGTGCGAGCGGTGCCGGCGGGAGGCAACGCCTTCGAGGTGGCGGCGGGTTAGCTCGGCCGCGGACTCCGCAACGACGCGCGGGGCGTCCTTTTCAGCCGCTCCGTGCAGACGGCTGAAAAGCGCGGTGATTTCTTCGGTGTTGACAATTACCTCTAACATGATCTATCCTGTTGACAAATGCCGTCCTGCGTTATCGTTTCGGACGTTATGCCGGGGGCTCGGATATCCGGCCTTAACGTGTCGGCTTTCTGCGCCACATTGAGACAACTCTCAATCGTGGTGCTTTTTCTTTGTGTGAGTGGGCCATTTCCAGGTGCCAGCCGTCTTCGGTGACCAGTTTAACGCCGGTTCCCCTGCGTCCGGAACTTTCGGGAGTTTCGTCTTTTTCCTGCATCTCCCAGGTGCCGGGTTTTTCGATTATCTCCGGGATCTTCTCCATATCGGCGTGGGTTACGGGGATCTGGTCTTTCTGCAGTTCCCCGGCTTTGACTGTTTTTCCAGCCCTGATTATTTCGTGCTCTATGCCGTGGCGGTTATGGATGTGGCGTACGGCATCGGCGTCCAGTTCATACATGGTTGCGGGGCTGACTGATACGTCGAGGGCTTTTGACAGGGCTTTACGATTGGCGTTCGACACCCATCCGAATACGGTTTTCGCTACGGCTCTGCTTTTTCCGGCTTCCACGATTTCCTGGACGACGGTTTTCGGGGGTGCAAGATGCAGGCGGCCGTCCACGATGCGGGCCCGGTCTTTGAACGGTTTTATCCATTCGTCGACAAGGTCTGCGGGCATTCCGGCGATACTTACGGAAACAGGCTGCTCCATGGGGTCGCGGTGCGGTTTAGGCAGCTTCGAAGCGTCGGTCAGCAGACCGGATTCGCGGGCAGCGTCGGCTCTGATCGGCCGCAGGCGCATGCCGGAGCGGAAATCGAAGGGCGGCCAGGGATTGCCGAACCGGGAGATTGCCGTCCAGATCGGATCGTTTTTCAGGGCCTTGAACGGTCCGCTTTCGGTTCCGGCGTATGTCGCGGATGTGGCGGCTTCGCCGAGTTTGCGGCGTTTGCCGTTCCAGATGATGCGCCATTTGCGCGGCACCTTGGGGGTGTTGGTTCGATACATCTCCTGGGCGGGCCAGACTTTCAGGATGCTGTCGTTCTGCTGGCTGCGCCAGACGGCATAACCGCGAGCGTCGGCGATCTGCTGGTCGATAATCAGATTGGTGCGAAGGTCGGACGAAAGGTCCTTGATTCCGCCTTCGTCAGCGGGATCCGGACGGTAGCTGAGTTTTTTAAGGCGCCGCCCCATGCGGGTGCGCGCTTCCGAGGGGCTGATCTTCCCGTCGAGTATCTCCTGGATGTCGGCCTGCGTCTGCGCGAGATGCTCGGCGTAGATGGTGCGGGCGCTGAACATGGCGCGGTTGCGCAGGGTGCGCGGGATGAAATCCTCCATCTCGCGTGTGGAGAGCGTTGTGGCAACAACCTGCTTTGAGGCCAGGTATTGTGCAGGTTTTGTTTTTAAATCAGTCATTTTATTTTTGACAGGATTACAGGATTAACAGGATTAAAGTTAAAAGAGCCGCCGCGAATCCGGGGCGGCTCTTATTGTTTTACTCGGCTGTTGTGCCGTCGTCTGGAAGCGCATACCACCCGGCGGGAATTGTTATTCTCCTGGTGACGGTTCCTTCCGGGCCGATGACCTCGACGGTGGCGTCAGGGATATCCTCCGCAATCCGCACAGGCTCACCCGACGGGATATATATCGCCGTCTGACGGCATCCCTGCAGCAGGCAGCATAGAACCAGGACCCATCCCGCCTTGTGAACCTTCCGGAGCAACCGGCTTTTAAGCTCGGGTCTGCGCGGCTGCTTATAGGTTGCAGGGGTCGGACCTTTTATCCAGGCCATGATCAGACCGAGGATAACGCCGACAATAATCTGGACTATGAATGATGTCATTGAGCAGTGCTCTCCAGAGTTGCAGACAAAAGCTCGGGTTTAGTGAGATTGCCTTCGGCGTCAACCACATCGTGGACAAGAGGAAGGTTCGCCTGCACATCCTGGACAAGCGCTATGTCCGGCTCCGTGCTGTAAACCTTTTTGTACTGCTGGATGAAGATTTTGAGTGCCTGATCCGCACGCAGCGCAGCTTTATTTGTGCTGTCATCCGGAATGATCTTTTCAGCCATTTTCACGGCGTTGATCATGATCCCTTCGTACTTCTGCCAGTCCGGTTTTTTAACGAACATGCGGGCGACCAACCAGGCGAAGAAGCCGACGATCGCCGTCACAACTGCCGGTTGTGATATAAGCTCGATAATGTTGTTCATTGTGTCTCCTTTATTAGTTATTCAGTTTTGTCCGGCGGGGAGGGGTAGGAATATACTCAAACGTCTTTGGAATTTTTTACCCTCCTCCCGGACCCGTCTCCGCATCCACGGAAATCACTTTGGCTGCTGCACTTTGCCCGACGCCATCGTTTGTTTTTCGGGCTTCGGGGCCGAAGCCCCTCCCTTGACCGGTGCGGATGCGACCTTGGCGGTGCGCATGCGTCTTAGCGGTGTGATTGTAACTTTGCCGCTGCGGTGCGTATTATGCACCTTTCCGTCGATCACTTTGCGGCTGATAATCCGGTCGGTTTTTTTCCGCATCTTATATTCGGTGATCTCCTCTTCGATCTTCTGTTTTTTTACACGCTGTTTTTGCAGGGCATGGCCGAGCGCGTCGGATTTTCCAGGGTCCGGCGGCATATATTCAGGCAGTGGAGGGAGCTTGATTTTCATGCGCTCTTTTGCAGTTTTTGTGCGGCGAATTATATTTGTACACACACTCAAATCCTTATATAAATCGCGATATACAAACTCGAATTGCACCGGCAGATCGTTTGTGGCGATAATTTTGCGACTGATCACAGGGTTGGGCGGCTTTGGTTTGCGAATTTTACTTTCGTGCTCCGAACCATCTGACATGATCATTACATTATACCAGTATTGTTTATCTTCGCGAGCGAGGTAGCCTTTGATGACATGTCCTGGGGGCTCCGCCGCGTTTGCCGCCACCAAGAAAAAAATCATGTAAAAGACAATCAAACATACTATCGTAAAAACAAAAGCGCATAAGTCTTTAAGTTGGTTAGTGGTCATAACGTGTAAACTCCGTTTGTAATTTCATTGCCATCGATTTTAATTTTTACGGCCACGCCGCCTGCGTGCAGCACCTCCACGCGACCAGAACACATGGTGCTCCAGCCGTCTGACCCGATATGGGACACTCCGTTTGTGTCTATCATCTCAAGTCCGCCCGCTCCGATCTGCAGGCCGTTCGCGGCGCTCCCGAAGCGCAGATCAAAGTCGGGCGAAAAAACAACACCCTGCATGCCGTCCGGTAGATCATAGTCGTAGCGCACACACTCAATGCCGTCAACCAGCTCAGTATTAGGATATGTATTGGTGATCTCCGTCAGGCGCACATAACCGCCGCCGACATCAGCCTCGGCATACAGAGTTGGCTCGTTGACCAGATCATCCGAGAAGTATATCCAGCGCGAGAGGACATTGCTTGATGTGCTCTGCTGCAGCGCCAGCACGGCAAGGTTGTGATTGGTGAGAGCAACATACGGGTCCTCCCGCGGAAAGAAGCTCTGGATATAGACAACCGGCTGAGCGTTATTGGTAAGCTGATCTTGCAACGCATCGAACCGCTGCGAGGTCTTTGCAAGCTCGTTGCTGGCAGTGTGCAGCATCTCTTCCGCAAGGTCAACAAACGCCGAAATCGTATTAAGTTGCGTCTGCTCCGCCACCACTCCGCTGTCATCTCTAACTCCCCCGGACATCAGGGCGAGGACAAACTGGCTGATATGCCGGCTTGACGGATTGACGACCGGGCCCTTAGTCCAGCCGACTAAAACAAGCGAGGCAAGTATTGCCGTAAAAAATGTGCGGCTAAGACGCGTGTCGGCAATGCCTTGTAGCCACGCCCTGCCGCGGCGGCTGTCTGCCAGCACAAGGAAGATCATCCAGGTGATAATAAACCAAGCGATTATATCAATCATAAGTGTGCGCGCCTCCCCACCAGATATTTGTGGTTGAACCATCGATGATTGTAACGTTAACGCCCTCGTACTGACCGACCTTCAGATTGCCATAAACCGTGAAGACAGTCTGGCTCGGGCCAGCTCCAACCACATCGGCGAAGATCCGGAACGCTGCGTTAGAATATGACAGCGGCATGTAAACATCGGTCCGGTAGCAATCATATAGTGTCGTACCCACGGTGATCTGGTCCTCTTCCACAAGTTGGTTTTCCACCAGCTCCCAGGAGTTGGTTTCGCGCAAATTTGATGTGACCCGCGAATAAGGGTAGCTTCCGGGATCTTCAGAAAAATACGTGTATATAGAACCGGTGACGTTAGTGGGAGTAGTAACATGATCAAACCGTATAATGCTGGATATGATGTTGGTATTATGCACAACACCAGCCGGTTCGAAGCTCTCGACCCCGCCGCGCAGATAGCCGGTGCCCTCGCGGGCGGCAACAAGAGCCTCGACCTCGTCGGCCTTGTTGGAGACCATCACATAGAGCTGCTCTATGATCGAGGCCTGGGTGATTGCCGACTGAGCTACGGCCGCCGCTTGCGCCACGTTGGTGATATGAGCGACGGCTCCCTCGGGCTCGATGACTCCGTCGCGCACCTGGACGATGTCAGCTATCTTTTCAAGGTGCTGCTCTGCGAAAGCGGCGGAGACAATACAGCAGGCTAAAGCCTGGACTACAAACTTAATCATCGACAACCTCCCATACACTGAGCATCCCGTTGCTGAGGATCACAGCGCTGTAATTCGCGTTCGTGCCGTAATCCCACAGCACCCATCCCGAAATCAAGTTAGTCGGAAACTGCGGGATGGCCGCAGTGATCGCGGCTTCAGCTTCCTCTTGTCCGAAAAAATCCAAGTTTACATTTGCATCGCCTGATCTGGCCTGCAGGTTGGTGACGGTGCCTTCGGAGTCCGCAGTACTGCCGATGATTATCTGCGTCCCGTTGGTTGTGACCGCCCGATCAATGATGTTGGTTGTTATTACAACTGACTCTATTGAGTTCGATCTTGTCAGCATAGTTTGGTAGTCAGGAGGGGTACCATCCCCACCGAATAAAGTTAATTGCTCTTCGTCAGGGCCCGTAAAGGTATTGTACTCAAAATAACTCGTACCGCAAGCAGCAGGAGCCAAAGCCCACCTACCGGGATTATTAAAAAGAAGATCAAACCCCCATTTCAATCTATCGCTGTCCACATCGCCGTTAAGATAGTAGTTAATGTTTGTCTGCGTGTAAGCTGGCACTGGACCGTCCGCCGGAAAGTAATTGGTAACAAAACTGTGATACTCATAGAAATTACCCTTTTCGACGCAAGGCACCGTGCCGGAAATCGACCAAGTGTTTGTGATCAGATATCCTTCGATCACATTGGTTGTTGTGACAATCTCGTAAAAGATGCCAGATCCGTCCATATAATTGGTTGTGGATGACCAAACCTTGCCGGTGCGCTGGGTGCTAATGGCCTGCGCGGCCGCTGCAAGAGTATTGCTTGCGCTCTGCAAGTCCGCCGCCACCGCCGCCACGCTGCCGGTTGTCGCCTTATCTGCCACGGCCTCAGCCAGCACGTTGCTCACCGCCAGCGCCGCGCCAAGCGGATCATAATCCGGCAGCTCGATCAAAACATACGGTGCAAGCAACACGGCGAGGTCGCCGTAATAATCCGGACTGACCGCTGTGGCTGGAGTGTAACCGGGAGAACTTTTCATTTTCAGGCTGCCGTTGGCCCTGTAGCTTGATCCGCCGCTTGTTGTGGCACGGATGAAGTATGTGTACTTCAAAGCGCCGAAATCGTTTGTCGGAGAGAAGACGGCATTGATATATGCTGACTCTCCGGTTATCACCGTGGCCGGTTTGCTCCACCAGGCGGAGGCCATGCCGTTGGTCTGCCAGTAGAGCGTAGCGCCTGTGATGTCCGACAGATCCTGCCGTGTGCCGTATTGCAGAAAATACGGCTGCAGCTGTATTGTCTCACCTTGGTAGACGGTGACGGTGCGCGCTGCCGGGCGGCTGGTCTCAACCGGCCATATCTCCGAAACCTGGGCCAGAGCGGTCAGGCAGGCTGAAGCTTGTACTACAAACACAAATTTAATTAGTCTCATGATGCAACCTCCTCGACCTGGCCGAAAGTGAAAACGTAACTGGTTATAACGCTCACGCCGATAACCTTCGGCGAGCAGCGGGAAAGCGCACCGTGCAGCTTGACTGTATTGGTATCGACAATCTGCAGCCGCGTAAGGCCCTGGCAGTCCAGCACATGATCCGCCGCCCACAGCACGGCGGCGGCGGTTGTGCTGAATGTGCGCAGCGCCGCGAACGGCAGCACACCCTGATGATTCGAGCGCGGCAGCACCTGCGCATAGTCCGAGCGGGTCAGCGGCGTTATCTGCACCTGCTGGGTGCCGCTGAATTCGAGGTTCGCGTTGGCCGGCCCCTGGGCGTATGTGGCTGAGGCTCTGCCTGAACCGTGAACCAGCGTAACGTCGCTGCCGCCGGATGAATCTGTAAGCTTGATAACCATGATTAGGAAACAACTGACAGCGCGTATACCGCACCGAGTGTCGTGTCCGGCGCGGTGCCGGAAATTTCGCGTGCGGAGGTGAATGTAACCGTGTCTGCCCGTGTGTCGAGCGGCATCCAGCGCATGGGCGCATCTTCGGCGACGGCATCATAGAGCGTGAGGCTGAGGCCGCCGGCGGCTCCGGTGATGACAAGGTTCTTGCTCTGGCGCATGCTTGCGCCGATTGCAAGGCCGTCGAGGTTCTGCGCGCCGAGCAGGGTTGCCACGCTCCACCCCAGCGGAATGCAGGATGCTTTGGCCGTAACGCCTTTGATCAGATACTGCACAATGCCGACCCCGCTGCATGGTACCGCATCAAGTTCAAGCTCAAACGTACAGTTCCAACCTTCTTTTGTGGGAAGATCGGCGCTGTTGTATGTGGCGGTATATGGCACGCACACAATGTCGTCGTCGTCGAAGGTTTCGCTCCATGCTTCGGATTCGCTTGAGTAAAGGCTGCCGGTTGTGCCGCGCGCGGTTGTTTTTTTGATCAGGCTGGTGATTGTTACCTCGCCGATAGCCGTTTTATCAGGCGAAAGCAGCAGGTCCGGCAGGCCGGTGATTACGCTGTTCGGGAAGGTCACAGCAGTTCCGTCAACGCCGTGCACTTTTAGAGCAACATCGCTTGATCCCAACAGAGCCGTGCCCGGAACGGGGTTAGCGAGACCGGCGGGAAACAGGGCGGCAATCAGATCGGCGTTGATCTTTCCGCTGGGCGTGAAGGTTGTTTCAAAGTGCGCGTCCTGAATTCTGGGCGCGCCTTTGCCGTGCGAGGAGATCTCCGGCTGGAAGGTCTCCACAACCGGCTTTACGCTGATGCCCTCTTTCGCAAAAAACTTCTGCGTTCCTAAGAGCAGCGATCCCGGTCCGCTGACCAGGTTGGTCCTGTCAAATGTAGGTGGCATAATTATACTCCTATATCAGCGTCCATGCTGATGATTGTTGAAAAATCCAAGTAATACTGAACCACGCTGCTTTTATCATCGCGGTTATAGGACTGTTTGTTAAAAACCAGGCTGCGCCCGGTGGCCCATGCCCAGCCGTGCAGTGCCCGCACGCAGATCCGCGCGGCTTCGACCGCCGGTATTTTTGTGCCTGTCGCGCCGCGGTTGGTTGCAACCAGCTCGCCGACTTCAACAACAACATCAACCCGGCACTGCGGAATAGGCGAATTCGGGCTGGTGTTTACGGCGTCGGTGGTGTACATGATGATCACAAGTCCGCCTGCCTGGCGGAGGGCCTTGTTAACCTCGAAAAGCAGGTTGTTGCGGTCCTCGGCGAATATGCCGACCTTGGCCGGGAATACCGGCAGGCTCTTAAGCCTGGCAACAACCGCGGCGCGCAGATCATCTATAGTTTTCACTAGCGCCATAATGGCATCATCCTTTTACGTTGAGGGCGAATATATCGCCCTCCACCGCGCGTACACGGCGGCACTCGATGACAGTCAGGCCCTCGGCCTTGAGAGCATCGATAATGCGCTGCTGCAATGAGAGCGGAGGCTGTGGTTTCGGTTTTTCGGTTCTTGCGGGCATAGTGGTTTTTCTCCTTTTATATTCCGTCCTGCAAATCGCGGGTGAAGTAGCGCGTTTTCGCAGTTACGGATGGTGAGATGAATGCTTTGTTATCATCACCGGCGGTATCGGGATCTTCAACGAGGTAACGCCCGGAGGCGACATCGCGAAACAGCTTCTCCGCGCGATCAGCGGAGCTGCGGCGGGTGTCATCGAGATCGATAATCATACCGGCCGTATGACTCCACAGCTCCGGGATAAGGTATGCAACGGTGTCGGCAATAAGCCGTTCGGGGAGGGTGTCCTCCGGGCCGAGGGTATTGGCCGGATGCGCGGCGATATATCCGCGCACCCGGTCGGTGGTCTGGGCGATGAGCACGGCGAGAGATGTGCCGCTCTCTGAGAGCTGCGCTTCAATGTTCTCCAGCTCGCCGCCGGAGAGCTTCGAGAGTATGTCGTTACGTGTCAGTGCGCGCCAGGCCATTGGTTAAACCTCCCTCTAGTGTTTCTGCACTTCGAACTCAAGCTGCAGCGT
>JAGYOL010000044.1 GCA_018399555.1 Kiritimatiellia bacterium
CGGCGGCGCGCATTACCGCCGTGCTGCCCTTCTACGGCTACGCGCGGCAGGACCGCAAGGATCAGCCGCGGGTGCCGATCACCGCCAAACTGGTGGCAAATCTGCTGGTTGCCGCCGGCGCCGACCGCGTGCTGACAATGGATTTGCACGCCCAGCAGATACAAGGATTTTTTGATATTCCCGTTGACCACCTGCACGCCGCGCCGGTAATGGTGAAATACCTGCGCGAGATTAAACTGGATAAGCCCATCGTTGTGTCGCCCGATACCGGAGGGGTTAAGATGGCTTACGCTTATTCACAGATGCTGGGTACCGACCTGGCAATCGTTGCGAAGCAGAGATTGGGCGACGCGGATGTGGACGCCTTCAGCGTTGTTGGCGACGTTGCGGGTTGCGATGTTATCCTAGTGGATGACATGACAACGACCTGCGGCACACTCTGTGCCGCAGCCGGAATACTCAAAGAGTATGGAGCCGCCTCGATCAGAGCGGCGATCACTCATATACCTCTGACGGATAAAGGCATTGAAAGACTGCGTGACACTACTGAACTGGAAGAGTTGGTCGTGACCGATACCATACCCCTGCGTAAGGATATGGACATCACCACTCTGCCGGTCAAGGTTACAGTGCTCTCAATCGCCGAACTCCTCGGAGACGCAATTCGCAGAATCCACGAAGATAAGTCGGTCAGTTCACTGTTTTATGCCTATGGCAACGTGACACGTGAGTAGCCGATATTAAGTTACGCGGCGCGGAATGAACTATGACAGTGATTCTCCGCCGGACGCAGCTCAGGGTTGATGTGTTCGGAAGGATAATCAGGGTTGCGGCTCTGTAGCGGCGCTTTTATCATGAACAAGGAAAACAAATGGCGAAAGAAGAGATCAAATTGATGGCCGAGCCTCGGGAAGCCGATGGCTCCAAGGCAGCCGGCCGTTTGCGTCGTTCGGGCCTAATTCCGGCGGCGATCAACAGAATCGGGGGCGACACGACCCTGGTGAAATTTGACGCACATACCTTTGAGAATATACTGCGTCACCACACCAGTGAACACTTTATCGTGACTATCGTCCTTGACGGAGCGGAAATTCCCGTTCTGCTGAAGGAGGTTCAGCATGATGTCATCAGCGGCAAACCGATTCATGTCGACTTTGTCGAAATTGCGCTGGACGAGAAAATCAATGTTTCCATCCCCATTGTGCTGCTGGGTGAACCGGTCGGCGTGCGTACCGGCGGCGGAATGCTGGAGCACTCACTGCGCGAGATCGAAGTCGCATGTCTGCCCGGCGATGTGGTCGAGCAGTTCGATGTCGACACATCCGGACTAGACCTCGGAGAGTCTCTCTTTGTGGGGGACATGAAGCTTGGCGTCGAATATACTGTTTATACCAGTGAGGATACGCCGGTGGCTACCGTGATCAATCCGGCCGCCGCAGCTGAAGCGGCGGAGGCCAGAAGCGAAGGAGCCGCTCTGGAAGAAGATGAAGAGGAAACATCCGAGGATGCCAAGGCCGGAGAGTAATCCCGGCGGTGTGTTCGCGCGGACGCTGAATCCGGATTCAATGTCCGCATTATGGAAGGTGTAAGCAAGTGAAAGTTGTGGCGGGCCTCGGTAACCCCGGAAAGAAGTATGACAATACCCCGCATAATATCGGATTCGATGTTGTCAACCTTCTGGCCGAATGGCTGGATGCCGATTGGAAAAACCACCCTCGCTTTCAAGCTGATGTCGCCCGGAGTTCCTGTAAAGGAGTTCCGCTGCTGCTGGTCAAGCCCGGCACGTTTATGAACCTGAGCGGTAATGCGGTGGTGCCCTTGATGCGCTACTTCCGCTGTCAGAACGAGGACCTGACGGTCGTTGTGGATGACGCGGACCTGCCGCTGGGCAGGATCAGAATACGCGCTAAAGGTGGGGCCGGAGGACACAACGGACTGGCTTCCATTATTGAACACCTGGGCACCGATGAGTTTGCCCGGGTGCGTCTGGGAGTTGGACGGACAACAGGTGACGGACTTGTTGAACACGTTTTAAGCAGGTTCGCCGATGACCTCAAAAGTGTCGTTTCGAGATCAGTGAACACCGCGGCTGAGGCGGTCTTATGCCTGCTGGAGAAAGACTTAACTGAATCGATGAACCGGTATAACGGCTGGCAATTTGAAGCCGAAGTTGAACCGGAATAAAGAATAGGAAATTCCATCATGAGAAAATACGATGGCTTGTTTATTTTCGCCGGTACGGCGAGAGATGAAGTGCTGGATAAAGTTGTTGAAGCAGTCTCTGCTGAAATCACAAACCTTTCAGGCACGATTCTGAGTACAGAGATGCTTGGAAAGAAAACCTTTGCACGCCCAATGCAGAAACGTGACAACGGGTTTTATGTCAAAATCAGATTTGAGGTCGCCCCCGAAGCGATCGAAAAAATGAAAAAACGCTACAAATTGATGGACGATGTATTCCGTGTCCAGATTCTGGCGGTTGATGAACAGTTGGAAAACCGGCTGGCAGAACAGACCCGTGAGATTGCCGCCCGCGCCGCGGCCCGTGCCGAGGCGGAGGAGGCTGCGGCCGCGCAGGCCGCCGAAGCCGCCGCAGAGGTTGAGCAGGCTACGGATGACGATGATTAACAGTTAACGCGTTGAAAGAAGGTGTCAAATGGCTTCATTTAACAAAGTAATCCTGGTAGGCGGTCTGACGCGCGACCCGGAACTGAAACAAGCCGCATCCGGCGTCAAGGTCGCCGATCTGAGTCTTGCAATCTCGGAACAGTGGAAAGACAGAACAACCGGCGAAACTAAAGAGTCAACCTGCTATGTCGATGTAGTCGTCTGGCAGAAACAGGCGGAATTGTGCTGCCAGTATCTCTCTAAAGGACGCCAGATTCTCGTTGAAGGACGTCTGCAACTTGATGAGTGGGAAAATCAGCAGGGAGAAAAACGCCGCAAATTGCGTGTGCGTGCGGATCGTGTGCAGTTTTTGAGTGACGGCAGACGGTCAGACTCCCAGGATAACCGGTCTGCTTCGGAACAGCACTCAAAAAACAACACTCCCGGTACAGTGGACTCTGATGACCTGGACGACCTCGATAATGATGACGATCTTCCATTCTGACACAAACAATTTTAAGGAGTAAAATCTTATGGCAATGCAAAGAAGAAGCAGAGACAGAGACAGAGACCGCGACAGAGATAGAAATGCCATTCGCAAACGTGCGAAGGTTCTCGATCCCAATACCGTCGTGGATATTAATGATATCGACCTGTTACGTAGGTTTGTCACCGATTTCGGTAAAATCATACCTGCACGTATAACCGGTGTGACCGCGGCACAGCAACGTAAAATCAAACAGGGTGTCCGCCGCGCTCGTAATATGGGCCTTCTGGCTTAAAAATAGTATAGAGAGGAATTGACATTATGGCAACAGAACTGCTCTTGCTGTGCGATGTGGATCAGCTCGGCGAAGCCGGGGATATCGTTAAAGTGGCCGATGGCTATGCCCGCAACTACCTGATTCCCAAAGATCTGGCCGCACCGGTCACCGAAGGTGCCAAAAGACGACTTGAGAAGCTGCGTAAAGAGCGCGAGGAACTCAATAAAATCAAGAAGGCCGAGGCGGAAACTAAGGCGTCCAGACTCAATGGAGTGAGTGTTACGATAGCTGCTAAGACAGTTGACGGTACACGCCTCTACGGCTCGGTTACGCAGGCTGATGTCCTGGCCGAAATTGAGAAACAGGCCAAAATTTCGCTCGACCGATCACAGCTTGATATGAGTGAACACCTGAAAGAGGTCGGTGAGTGCGAACTCACAGTCAGACTGCATAAGGATGTTCATACTACGGTAAAGGTCAATGTGATTGAAGCCTGAAAGCAGAAACCGTGAACTTTTATCGAAAGCCTGTTGCGTAAACGCAACAGGCTTTTTGGTATCACAAGCTTGCGCAGCACCGGGTAACATGTCATAATGAGAACCGATTTTCATCTATTAATATAAAAACGGGGCAGATGCACCCCCTTCATACAGGTGTTTTCAAAGTGATAGAAATTGAAGGATTAAAGCTTAGGCTTGATAAACTTAGGGATGTTCTCCACGAGATGCACGGCTATCTCAAAATCGATGAACGCCGCTCCGCG
This sequence comes from Kiritimatiellia bacterium, assembly GCA_018399555.1. Lineage (GTDB taxonomy): Bacteria > Verrucomicrobiota > Kiritimatiellia > RFP12 > UBA1067 > M55B167. Next base: position 4,135 of record JAGYOL010000044.1, read on the forward strand.
CTGGAGGTTCTGGAGAAAGAAGCGACCCGTCCTGAGTTCTGGAACGACCAGAATGCCGCCCGCGAAACAATCAGCCGGACAAATGCACTGCGTGTCTTTGTATGTCCTTATGATGATCTTGCCGACTTGATTGAGGAAATCGCTCTGATGCTCGAGCTGGCCGAGGGCGAAGAGCAGGAGGAACAGTGCCAGGCGGCTCTCCACGAAGTTATGCCGATGTTTGATAAGGCCGGATTGATGACCTCAAAGCTTAGATTGCAGTCGCTGCTGGGGGGCAAGTTCGACGCCTGTAACGCCTACCTGACCCTGCATGCCGGCGCCGGAGGCACCGAGTCATGCGATTGGGCCGATATGCTTTTCCGCATGTATCGCATGTATTGCGAGGATCACGGTTTTGATTTCGAGGTTCTCGATCTGCAGCCGGGTGACGAGGCCGGTCTGAAATCAGTTACATTTCTGGTCTCCGGCTCTTACGCCTACGGCTACATGAAGGCCGAACGCGGTGTCCATCGGCTGGTGCGTATATCACCCTTCGATTCCAACAGCCGCCGCCATACCTCATTCTGCTCGCTTGATGTCGTGGCACAGGTGCATGATGACGTTGACATTGAAATCAAAGAGGACGATCTGCGTATTGACACCTATCGTTCCAGCGGTGCCGGCGGCCAGCATGTCAATAAAACCGACTCCGCCATCCGCATCACGCATCTGCCTACCGGTATAGTTGTGGCAGTGCAGTCTGAACGGTCACAGCATAAAAACCGCGCCCATGCCATGAGTATGCTCAAAGCGAAACTTTATGAGTATTATGAAGACCAGAAACGTAGAGAGATGGAGCGTTTCTACGGGGAAAAAGGCGAGATAGCCTGGGGCAGCCAAATCCGCTCTTACGTTTTTCAGCCCTATACCATGGTCAAGGACCTCCGCACCGGTGAGGAAACCGGTAATGTACAGGCGGTCATGAATGGTCAACTTCAACCCTTTATCGAGGCCTATCTGCAGATGAACGCTAAAGAGTCAGGCTGAAAACACTTCCGATCTCCGAAAAAAACAGTTAGAGTTTGTTATGAATATTGATGAAGCCAGAGTATTACTGAAGGAAAATGGCCAAAGCCACGTACTGAATTTCCATGATCAGCTCGATGCCAGCCGGCAACAGAGCCTGCTGCGTCAGATCGCGGAACTCGATTTCAGCAGTATCAGACGTATGTGGGCAATGCTGAAATCAACTTCAGGTGAGGATGAGAATTTCCCGCAGTCTCAGCCGACACCGCCAGATGTGATGCAACTTACCGATGAACAGCGTGAAGCTGCCTCCGCCGCAGGCGACAAGGTGCTGAGCAAAGCCGAGGTGGGAGTGCTCCTGGTTGCTGGCGGACAAGGTTCCCGGCTCGGCTATGACGGCCCCAAAGGAGCCTTCTCTGTCGGACCGATCAGCGGGGCCTCCCTCTTCTACTTTCACGCTCGCAAAGTGCTCAGCCTCAGTCGTCGGTATGGCGTGCACATCCCACTTTATATTATGACAAGCGAGCTTAACGATGCAGCAACCCGCAGCCATTTTGAACAACATGCTTTTTTCGGACTCGATCCGCAGGATGTGATCTTTTTCACCCAGAACATGTGGCCGGCACTTGACCCTGCGGGGAGAATTATGATGGATCGTCCCGACCATATATTTATGAGCCCTGATGGACACGGAGGTACGCTCAGTGCACTGCATCGCAGAGGTTGTCTGGACGACATGGAACGGCGTGGTATCAGTACAATTTTCTACTTACAGGTTGACAATCCTTTGGTTGAGATAGCTGACCCCGCCTTTGTCGGGGTGCATGCCGAACAGCAGGCGGATTTTTCGGTCAAACTTTGCACCAAACGTGCGGCACGTGAAGGTATGGGCGTGGTTGTTGAACGCGACGGACACTACGAAATGGTTGAGTACTCCGAGTTTGACAAGCCGGAGAATCACTGCCTGACCGCTCTGAATCAGAGCGGCGAACTCATATTTAAATTCGGCAGCGTCGCAATTCACATCTTCTCCTATGAGTTCCTTAAACAAGAAGCACTGCGCGATATGCCGCTGCACATCGCACATAAAAAAATCCCGGTCTGCAATGCTCACGGAGAAACGTTAATCCCAACTGAGCCTAACGGATTTAAATTCGAAAAGTTTATTTTCGATGTCCTGCCTGACGCCGGCAAGGTTGTCAACCTGGCCTTTGAACGTGCCGATGAGTTTTCGCCGGTTAAAAATGCCGACGGCGACGATTCTCCTGCAACCTGCCGCCGTGACCTGCAGCTCAAATGGCTGCGCTGGCTCCAGGCCCAGGGTGTCACAGCTGAGCTGAATTTCGAAGGTTTGCCGCTTCTGCCGATCGAAATCGATCCCGCTTATGCCTTGAATGCCGACGATCTCAAAGAGCGCGGTTTCTTGCTGCGCGATTTTTCAGCACCGCCTGTGTACGACGCCTCTGTAAAATAAGTGACTTTTAGAAAGGAAAAATATATGCGACCAGTTGTTTTGATTATTCGTGATGGATGGGGACTTAACCCCAGATCTGAGGCTAATGCTGTAGCTGCCGCTCAAACCCCTGTGATCGACAGCCTGAAATCCAAATACCCCTGGACCAGGCTGGCCTGCAGCGGTGAGGCCGTCGGTCTTCCCGATGGCTACCAGGGTTCCAGTGAGGTCGGCCATCTGAATATTGGCGCCGGAAGAATTGTTGTCCAGGAACTCAAACGTATCGATGACGGTCTTTCGAGTGGCGAGCTGTTCAATTCCGAAAAGTGGCGTCGATTGGTCGATAGCTGGAAAAATAACAACAGCACTCTGCATTTTATGGGCCTGCTTCAGGATGAGGGCGTCCACGCCCATCAGGAACATCTGTTCAAGCTGATGCGCCGGGCCCGCGCTGAATACCCCTCCGGCAAAATGGTGATTCACCCTTTCCTGGACGGACGCGACACGCCGCCGCGCAGCACACTGGAGTACCTCGCCCGCCTCGATACTGAGATGCTGGATGTCGGAAATGTTAAAATCGGCACACTTCAGGGGCGCTACTATGCCATGGACCGCGCAAGAAATTACGACCTGACCGACATTGCCTACCGCTGTATCGTAGAGGCCGACGGACGTCACTCCGATTCCGCTGTGCAGGCGGTTCAGGAGTCCTATGATAATGATTTGACTCCCGACAAAACAGCGATGGGTGATGAATATGTGCCGCCCTATGTGATCGGTGACTACAGTGGAGTGGCGGACGGTGACTGCGTCATGCACTTCAACTATCGTCAGGATCGCGCGATTCAGTTAACACAGGCTTTCTGGAGCAGCGACTACAGCGGTAAACGCCAGGTGCGGCCCGAAATCGTCTATCTCGGCTTCACTCGTTACTGGGATGAGTTCACCGATTTTCTGCTGGGTGCCATGGGAGGCGACGGCGCTATGGACAACCTGCTGGGTGAGGTTGTCTCCAAGGCCGGCTTGAAACAGCTGCGTATTGCGGAAACCCAGAAGTTCCGCCATGTGACCAGCTTCTTCAACGGCAAATCAACTCAACCATTTCCCGGTGAAGACCAGGTCGAAGTACCCAGCCGTTTCGATCCGGCAACTTTTGCCAGCCACCCGGAGATGGAGGCTTATAATGTGGCCGATGAGCTGCTCAAACGCCTGGAAAACAATGAGTATGCCTTTGTTGCGGTGAATTATGCCAATTGCGATATGGTCGGCCACACCGGTGATTTCAACGCTGCGAAAAAAGCGGTCGAGGTTGTGGATGAGTGCATCGGTAAAATATTGCCGCGCCTGATGGAACTTGATGCGCATGTGCTTATAACCGCTGATCATGGCAACGCTGAACAGATGCAGGATTATGAGACCTTGATGATTAAAACCAGCCACACTCTCAATGACGTTGAGTGTATATATGTCGCCACCGATTCCGTCGGCAGAAAATTGATTCCGGCAGGCAAGCTTTCAGACCTGGCACCAACAGTTCTGCAACTGCTTGAATTGGAAATTCCAAAAGAGATGACCGCTCAGGTTCTGCTGACCTGACAGCCGCCAACCGAACGCAGTATGCGGCACGGAAATCATAATAAAAGATATGTCCGCCGAACTCTCAATGGCGGGTCTTGGAAACAGGGGGGGGAAGTTTAAATGTTCCGTTTGATGCGAGTGTGGGTTCTGCTGTTGCCGATTTTTATTTCAGTGCCAAATGCTCAGGCGGTTTTGCGTTTTTCCAACAGCTATCGCAGCTGGCGCAACAAGGAACGCCCGGTCCGCAAATCTACATCGTTGATTATTCTGCACACAACCGAAACTACTTCGCCCGCTGCCTTAAAGAAATTGCGCGATAACGGCGAATGCCACTATTACGTCGCTCTCGACGGTCTGGTGTACAGAGTCATCGATCATCGCCGTGTGGCTTTCCACGCCGGTCGCAGTATGTGGAACGGACGCACCAATGTCGACAACTTTTCGGTCGGTATTGAAGTCAGCGGTTATCACAATAAACCGCTCACCTCAGCCCAGTACCGGGCTGTTGCCGAGCTGGTCGGTGAGCTGAAATACATCTATAAGGTTACCGATCGCAATGTCCTTTCTCATTGCCAGGTGGCCTACGGGGCTCCCAATAAATGGCACAAGCGTAGCCATAGGGGGCGTAAACGCTGCGGTATGAATATGACCTCCACCGCAGTTCGTAAAATCCTCAATCTCAGAGAGCGTGCGCTTTATGATCCCGATGTCCGGGCCGGACGCCTGGCGGTCGGAGACCCACATCTGGCGCAGGTTCTGTATGGTTCATCAGGTGCCGGACAAAAGTCGCTCGCATATCTCACGCCGCAGGAGAGTAACGTTATCTCCAGAAACCGTAACGCTTGGGATATCGCCCGCGACCTTTATAATGCCCCCACCACACTCTATATCTTCCCGAACGGCTCACGTAAGCAAGGCCACCAGGTCGCTGATTTCAAGCTGCTGCCAGCAGGTACCAAGGTGGTTGTGACTTCGTCGGTTGATAATCCAGATGAGAGTTTTAAGATTGTCGGTCAGCATGGTAGGGCGCAGGATATCGCCGGAGCCGAGGTTCTGGCCGATTCCACCGTTTATATCTTCGCGGATGGTTCCTACAAACGCGGCAATCAGTTATCCGCCCAGCAGGTTCTAAAGTTGCCCTACGGCACCAAGGTGCTCGTTGGCTATACCGTCGGAGGTCCAGTTTCAGCATCACGCCTGGCTAGTACCATCTGCGGCAGCCGCTGGCGCTCCAAGGATACTTTTTTTCTGATATCAGGTTCCCTTGTACCAGGTGATGAGGTTGACGACACCAAAATTCCCGCTGGCACAATGATCTTTTTCAGAAAGTAACCGGTTTGCCTCAATGTGCGAATTTCGCCGGCTGACGGTTGTTTCTGAGGCAGGGCACCGCATAATGACACTGTTTGTCTCCGGTGTCTGCATCCGCGCTGATCACCGCTGCATGCAAAAAACCGATCCAGTCGTGGCCGTGAAACTGCCGCACTCCCAGTGCCGTCAGAAAGGCAGTAATGTAAATGTCGTGGCTCACAAAAACCGTTAGTGTGTCGCCGGCGACATCCCGCATCCACTCAAGCGTTGCGAGCGTGGATGGTTCAATGTGGTTGAGATAGGGTGCACTGCCGTTGTTGAGGTACTCCTCCATAAACTCCATGTAGCCGCGCTTGCGCATTAAAGCCTGCAGAGCGTGCGAATCAGGGTGCATGTAAAACCCCTGAATGCCGATCTGCGGCGCATCATTCACCTCCGGATCATCAATTCCCATGCCATGCGCTAAATGTTTGGCGGTCAAACGACAACGCTCCATCGGACTGGCATAGAAGCGGACGGCATTGACCCCCGCAAAACAATTGCCAGCCTCAACAGCCATTGCCACACCTCTCTCTGTCAAGCCGAGGTGCCTCCCGAAATCTTTGTCCTCTGTGCTGATTGCCGGACGCTCCGAATGACGCATGAACAGCATCACACGTTTACCCGCATCAAGCATCTCCCGGACCGCCCTGAAATCAATTGTGTCGTTATGAATTTTCATCTGTTATTTCATTGGTTGGTTTTTAGTGTAGATTCCCTGGTAGATGACATCATTGCCGCGAAGTATCTGACACCATACACCATGCTCAATAAAAATATACTCTTTGTCTTCAGAGCGGTAGCGAACCCCCTTGGGTGATAGGCTCTGATAGAATATTACCCTCTCACCATCCGGAAATGTCACCCGTACCTTGCGGTTGAACTTCAGCATCGCGCCGTTTGGCAGGCTCTCTTCACGCTCTTCCGTGCCATACTCTACGAAAATGCGCCTGTTGTTGATGTCAGTGAATTGAGACCTGCGCTCCGTCTTGAAACGTAAAGATGCGCACCCCGCTATCAATGCCGCAAGCACCAGCAATGTAATCTGCTTTAACATGTCTGTAAGTTTAACTTATCCCGTCTGCAAACACAAGACACCGACCCATCATAGATGTTATAGTTTTTGTTTCCACCTGAAAACAGCAGTTGCCTTTCTGATGGAAACTGGTTCACAGTCCGGGCTGATATTATAATTTGCGACTTTAACGGTAGATTGCAATTTGGTAAAATTAGGTTGTTTGAGGTCTTGCGTCATGACATCGGTTAAGGTTGCTAAATATGAAAATATTACTTGTTCTCGCTTTGACAGTTCTGCCGATCATCCTGAGTGCCGAATCGGAACCTCCAAACTATATCATCATTTTTATTGATGATATGGGCTATGCCGATATTGGCCCCTTCGGTGCCACTAAACAGAAAACACCGCAGCTCGACCGTATGGCGGAAGAGGGTATGATGCTGACAAGTTTTTATGCCGCGCATGTCTGTTCTGTGTCGCGTGCGCAACTGCTGAGCGGCTGCTATGGCGCCCGCATCTCTGTGCCTCATGTTTACTTTCCGGGACAGCCCTGCGGGCTTAATCCGGATGAAGTCACAATCGCCGAGCATCTCAGGCAGACAGGCTACTCCACCGCCTGTGTCGGTAAGTGGCATCTGGGCGATCAACCCGAGTTTCTGCCAACCAGACAGGGCTTCGACAGCTACTACGGCATTCCCTACTCCAACGATATGATGAAAGAGTCGAGCGAAACCGGGCAACGGGTCGTCCCGCTGATGCGCGATGAACGTGTCATATCGCTGCTGACCGCCGAAGATCAGCGCGATATCGTCAAAAAATATACCGAGGAGGCTGTCAGGTTCATACACTCCAGCAAGGATCGCCCCTTCTTTCTTTATCTCCCGCACACCGCCGTGCATACTCCGATATATCCCGGAAAGGAGTTTATGGGACGCTCCGGCAACGGACGCTTCGGCGACTGGGTGGAAGAGCTGGACTGGAGCACTGGCGTGCTCCTGAATACCCTGCGGGAGTTAAAACTTGATCGGAAAACCCTGGTCATATTCACCAGCGATAACGGACCCTGGCTGATTCGTGGAAAGGATGGTGGCAGTGCCGGGCCGCTGCGCGGCGGCAAGGGCAGCACTTGGGAGGGCGGTGTGCGTGTGCCGACAATCGCCTGGTGGCCCGGAAAAGTGCCTGCCGGCTCATCCTGCGACGCGATTACCGGCACAATCGATCTGCTGCCCACTCTGGTTGCTCTGGCCGGAGTCGAGGTTCCCGCGCAGCCGACCATCGACGGTTGCGATATCTCAGCTCTGCTGCTCGGTGAAGCGCAGCAATCCCCCCGTGATGTCCACTACTACTTTTTCGGTTATAATCTTCAGGCTGTCAGACAGGGGCCGTGGAAACTGGCCTTCGCCCCCCAGAAAGAAAACTCCGGCGCTAAACCCGACGGCGGCGTTACCACCAGCGAACTGCGACTCTATAATCTGGAAGAAGAGATCGGTGAAAGAACAAATCTGGCCGACAGACACCCCGAAATTGTCAAACGTCTCAAAGATATCGCCGACCGGATGGATGCGGCTGTCGGTGCCGGCGGATCACACCCCCAGCGGCGTCCCGAGGGACGTGTGCAGAATCCAAAACCCCTCTATCCAATGGTTCAACAAACCGTTAAAAAACGCGGGTCTCCGATTGACCCGGCTTCTGTCGCTATCGGCGGAAAGATCGCTTCTCAGCGTGCACCTATGATAGAAAACAAATCGTTTAGCGTCACATTCGAGTTTGAAACCGGACAGAAAAATGCGGTTCTGGTGGCACAGGGCGGCATCGTCTGGGGTTACACCGTTTATTTGAAAAATGGACATGTCCATTTCGCTGTGCGTACCGGGAAACGCGATTCTATCGCGGAAATTTCATCGCCCGCCGCCGTTTCAGGGTTGACCAAGGTCAGTGCCACTTTATTGAAGGGTGGCAAGATGATGCTCTCTCTCAACGGGACGGAGGTCGCATCCGGCAGATCGGAGGGTGTCATAAGAACCCAGCCCGCAGAGGATTTGTGCGTGGGGTTCGACAACAAAATGGCGGTTGCCGAGTATCCCGAATACAAGCTCTTTGAAGGAACTCTCAGAAATTTGAAAGTAATGACGTTCTGAAAATTTACCAAAACTGCAGCCGGGAACCCTGATCCCGGAAATTTCATCCGCAGATGCACCCGGTCTAAGGAAAGGAAACAGCGTTTTGTCGAGTGAGTACAATCAGAGTCGGCATGTCAGAAGTAAAAGCAGCAGCCGGCATAGCAGCAGCAGACACAGTAGCGGCGAAAGCCGTCGTCGAAGTAGTAAAGGCAGCCGCCGTAGCGGTACAGACAACAGCCGCAATAGCCCTGACTCCAGTTTAGCGGACAACACCGGAACTCAAGGTTCGCGTCGTTCAACAAGTCGCTCAAAACAGGGTTCCACCGGTTCATCCGGACGCAGCCGCCGCTCGCATCACACAATAAAGAGCCGCAAACTTGTTAATTTCGCTCTTGCAGTTGTCGCGGTGGTTGCGCTGATCGCGGTGCTGACCCATCCGCGGAAAAATAAGTTCACCCGGGAAATCTATGATCCACTTGCCGCAATCCCGGATGATCTCAAGCTGGTTTCCCGGATCGATGATCGCAGATTCACTTTTAACATCAAAGCCTTGGATATCACCGGTAATTCAGGCTACAACATCATTGCTCCGGTACCGCTGAAAATTTCTGATGTGGTCGGATTGAGCTCTGACCATTTAGCACTGTATGTGCCCTATGCCGAATTGGATGAGTGGCTGCCTGATTGTGTCACTCTGCACCGTTTTCTCAACAACAAGTGGTATTTCACAGTTTCGTATCGACCTGCCGATGGCGGAGCTAATGATGACGGCACCCCGCGTAGGGTAGAAATACCGGTGCGCTTCAATCGTATGGTCGTGAAGGGGGTGGAAAGTGCAGCGGGAGATGCTGAGAACAATAAAACCGGTGTGGAATCCGACGATCTTGAAGTTGCCGTTGAGAAGATGCTGAGGGAGGAATCTGAGGAAACGAAGAATGTCGCCGCATCATCACAGCGGAAGTATGTTTTCAACGCGTCTGCAAAAAAATTTGTATTTGAATTGACAGATGAGCAGCTTGATCAAAGTGCCGACTGCGACCTGCTTGAAGGTGTGCCCCTCGAAATTCATCAGGCTTCGGCACTGGCCCTGACTGCTTTCGGTGACTACCTGCCGGCTGACCAAAGCTCAGATTGGCATATTAACACGGTCTCTTTAAAACGCGTAGACAATTCCGACAAGTGGTACTATCTGGTCGAATTTACCCGCATCAACGATGACCCCGATACATCAGTGCGTCTGCGTATCCCGGTCCTGCTGAGTGGCAAGGTCGTTCAGGGCGGCACATGATTCCCCTGCATGATGACAGAAAAGTAAGGGACTGTGCCATCCTGAGTGTGAGGCTCTTTGAGCCGATTGCAACAGATACTTTACAAACAACATCCCCAAAACGGCGACGCTTGAAAAACTACAGGGTTGCATATCAGAAACAAATGACGTGACATTCCATAATTCGGGCACTAAAGTCAACATCGCTGATATTGCCTGATTTAACTTTTATCAATTGCATGGCTTTACGATGAGCATTTTTGTTAAAATGCGTTTGAGGAGAAAATTATGCAGCTCTTTATCTTTAAAAGCCGGTGGAGTCCCTATCTGGCTGGCACTCTGGCAGGTCTGCTGGCAGTGGCGTCGGTCGTTGTCTCAACAAAATATCTCGGTCAGACCAAATATCTCGGCGCTTCGACCTCGTTTGTCCGTGCGGCCGGTATGGTGGAGTCGCATTTCCAGCCCGAAAGAGTCGCCAAAAACAACTATTACCACAAAACCGGCACCAAGGTTGACTGGCAGATGATGTTTTTAGCCGGCATATTTTTCGGTGCTCTGCTCTCATCAATTGCGGGCGGCACATTCAGATTTGAAGCGGTGCCGGCTTTATGGAGTGAATTTCTGGGGCCCGGAATTATTAAACGCGGTTTCTTTGCCTTTATCGGGGGAGCTGTCGCACTCTACGGCGCACGCATGGCCGGAGGCTGCCCCAGCGGACACGGGCTGAGCGGTATGATGCAGCTGGCTCTGAGCGGCTTTGTGGCGATGGCCGCCTTCATGCTGGGCGGCATTATCACGGCAAATCTGATTTACAAAAGGAGCTGGTAGCCATGGAACTTATTCTGGGATTGGCAACCGGAGTCGTTTTCGGCATTCTTCTACAGAAGGCCGAAGTGCTGCGTTTTGATAAACAGGTTGGCTTTATGTTGTTTAAAGACGCAACCATTCTGAGGTTTATGCTCTCGGCGATTGTGGTCGGAGCAGTCGGTCTCCGCATCTGCGCGGAACTGGGAATGCTTGAGTTTAAAATTAAAGACGCGGCACTTGTCCCGGTCGCACTGGGCGGTCTGATTTTCGGAGCAGGCTGGGCCGTTGCCGGCTATTGCCCCGGCACCGCAATAGGTGCCCTCGGCGAGGGACGCCTGCATGCGTTCTGGGTCATTCTGGGTATGATTACGGGTGCCGGAATATACGCTGAGAGCCGTCATCTGCTGCGTTGGAAATTTTTGAAGCTGTATGACTACGGACCGGTGACTCTGCCGCAGATTACCGCTCTGGCGCCGTGGCTGATCATCACCGTCCTGGCTGCGGTCGCCATAATACTCTTTGTTGTTATTGCGAAAAAATTATGACAGTTATACGCAAAGTTGTAACCGATGCGGAAATCCGGAAAGTCGCCCGGCTTGCATATGAAATCTGGGATGAGCATTATACCCCGGTAATCGGCAGTGCCCAGGTCGCCTATATGCTGGAACGCTATCAAAGCGAGACCGCGATCGCGGCTCAGATCGCCGCAGGCTATGAGTACTACCTGGCTTATGCGAAAGAGAAAGCTGCCGGCTATGCCTCTGCTATCGTTCATCGCGAGGAAGCCTCTCTGATGCTGAGTAAGATTTATGTGCTTAAATCTCTGCGCGGCAGCGGCGTGGGCACCGCACTCATGGAGTTCTGTGAATCGTTGTGCCGCGAGCGCAACCTGACATACATCTGGCTGACAGTCAACAAATACAACAGCAAATCCATCCTGTGGTATGAAAAAACGGGTTTTCACAACGCCGGTTCGCTTGTTCAGGATATCGGCCAGGGCTTTGTTATGGATGACTTCAGAATGGAGAAACAGATCGGCGAATTAAAATATGCTCAGCAGCCAGGCCAGTGTGGCACCGGTGATCCCGATAATTGACTCCATAACGGTCCACGATTTCAATGTCTCTTTGGTGGACAGACCGAAATAACGATTGACCAGCCAGAACCCGCTGTCGTTGACATGCGAGATGGCGGTTGCGCCCGATGCTATCGCTATTACAATCAGCGCCGGTTCGATCTGCACACTGTCCAGCAACGGCGCAATGATGCCGCCGGCGGTCAGCATGGCGACCGTGGCGGAACCCGCTATGGCTCGAACCGCCAGGGCCGTCAGAAATGCCGCCCAGACTGGGTGCAAGCCGATTCCGGCCAGCCCGCCGGCCAGCGTCTCTCCCGTCCCGCTGTCAATTAAAACCTGCTTGAAAACACCGCCCGCACCGGTTACCAGAATGATTATACCGGCAGGGGCCAGCGCGGATGTAGCAACCTCATTGATCTGATCGCGACTGACCCCGCGACAGGTACCCAAGAGAGTGAATGCCAGCAGAGTGGCCGCGCTTAAAGCAAAGAAAGGATGACCGATAAATGCTAGTAACGCATGAAACGTGCCGTCTGTATCAAAGAAAGCTGATGAAAAGGTGTTGAGAACAATCAGCAGAAGCGGTAGCAGTATAATGCTGAAGACTATCCCGAAGCCGGGCAGCTCTTCGTATCCCAGTCGCTCCACACCGTCTGGTTCCTCCATGTAATCCGGTACTGTAACATGAATGCGCCGTGTCTTTCAACCCGGTTGCCGAATGAGCATATTATCTCATAGGGGTGGGTGTTTTTCAGTTCTGCCCATGATTCGACAGTGATGCAGTGGGACTCGGTGGCGC
>JAGYOL010000045.1 GCA_018399555.1 Kiritimatiellia bacterium
TCTCGGTCTGGAAGGTTGCGGTGGTAGCGAATGAAGAAAATTGTTTTTCAACCCTTTTGGAAGCGCACTGCGGACATTTAAGCGGCGGCTCGTTCACGCTGCGGGCGAAAAAATCGAAGGCCGCATTGCACTTCAGACATTTGTATTCGTAAATCGGCATAACTCTACTCCCCTTTTTGAATTGGTGCTTGGATGTGATTCGCACCCTCTCATTTAATTCGGAATTGAAGATATAAAAATTTAAACGCTCTTTGTTTTAAACCACCATTATACCCCTTTTGGCGGGGATGAACCAAGCCGAAACGGCGGTTTTTAGCTTATGTATTTCGTCTGCATATGCTAAATTTAAGAAACATTCCCGTTGACAGGATCATCAGTTTTGAAGATTGCACTTATTAATATGCCGTTCGCCCCGCTAGGGTCGCCCTCTTTCGCGTTGACGCAGCTTGAAGCGGCTGTGTTCAAACAGCTTGGCTCTGCGGTATGTGTGAGCACACACTATCTCAATCTGGATTTCGCTGCGGCTGTTAAACGCTGCGGATTTTATGATGCCGCAACCTCGTCCTATGCCCGCATCTCGGGGCTGGCCGATTGGTTTTTCCGCCCGTTCGCCTTCCCCGATGCCCCTGATAACACAGTTGAGTATCTGGCCCGCTACTACTTTGACGATGGGCCGGAGAGCCGGATTGTCAATGAGTTTACCTCTGAATATCGCCCGGCAGTGCCGACTCTGCTGGATGAGTGGATCGAAAAGTATGCTTTGGCGGAGATGGATGTGATCGGCTTCACTCTCAATTTCTCGCAGACAGTCGCCTCCATTGCAATGGCCAACCGCCTGAAAAAACACAACCCTGAGATAATTATCGTGTTCGGAGGTTCATCGGTCAGAGGGTTGCCGGGGGTGGCTCTGGTTAACCGCGTGGCTGCGGTTGATTACATATTTTCCGGTCCGGCACTCATCGGATTTCCGCAATTTGTCAAGGCGTTGACTCTCAATGGCAAAACAGATTTGCCGCCGATCAGGGGGTTGCTGGCCGCCGGAGTGCGCAGTGACGATCCGCAGCTGTCGCTGGTCGGTGATTTTCCGGATATTAATGCAGTTGTCAAAATTGATTACAACGGTTTTCTGCGGCAGTTCCGCTGCAAGGCCGACGGTTTGGGCCAGACTCCCTATCTGCTGCTGCAGAGTTCACGCGGCTGTCGGTGGGCCGACAGAAAACGGTGCACATTCTGCGGTTTGAATCCGCAGGGTGAAACCTTTGCAGCCATGACTCCCGAAGCTGCTCTGGAACACCTCCAATCCGTGCTGGCCTACGCCGGTGATGTAGCTTATTTTGTGGCCTGCGACAACATGATTCCCCCCGAATATTTTGCGGATCTCTTTCCCCGTCTACAAATTCCTGAAAAGGTTTTCATCAAATATGAGACCCGTGCTGATCTCACTGCCGGGCAGATGCGCACGCTGTGCCGGGCCGGTGTGCGCTGTGTTCAGCCGGGCATAGAGGCACTTTCGACTGAAGTTTTGCGCTTGATGCGAAAAGGTGTGACCGCTTTCAATAATGTCAGGTTTCTGAAAGATGCACTGGAATGCCAGCTCGCGACAGAATGGAATATTCTGATCGGTTCTCCGGGAGAACGTCATGCCGTTCTGCATAAATATCAGCGAATTATTCCGCTGCTGGTGCATCTGCCGCCTCCGCAAGGTGTTTTCCCTGTGGAATTTGTACGCGACTCATACTACTTCGATCACGCCACAGAGTTCGGGTTGCATCTGGAAGCACCTGAGAGTATGACCTATATCTATCCCTTTGACCGCGAAACACTGTTTGATCTGAGTTTACGATTCACCGATAGATGCCGGTGCTCTTCCGAACTTGACCGATGGCTTGATCGGCTGAATCTGCTGGTCAGGCAACGGTGGCGCGGGCGATGGGAGGATGCAGCGCAAGAGCCTCCACGTTTATTTATGTGGCGCGATCAACAAAGCGCAATCATCTACGACTCACGTTCGCTGGGTGATGCCGTCCACTACCGTATATCGGAGCAGGAAGAGCGAATGCTGACAACCCTGGATGACCCCGCAGGAGTGAAAGAGGCGGCCCGTCGTTGTGAGTTGGCTGCTTGTGAGGCGGAACGGGTCGTCGGTTCGCTTGTTGCGCGGGGATTGCTGTTTGAAGAGAAGGAGCGTTTTCTGAGTCTGGTGACACGCCCATAGCCAGTCGAAGGTCAGCTTGTCCGGCGCAGCCTCGGCGAAGACGGAAGGTCGGAGGCAAACAACCACCAGCAGGCTTACCTGAAACCCTCCGAAAAAAACCCTCTCCCGGAGGAGAGGGTTGGGGTATGGTTATGTATTATGGTTATAACATAAACAGACTATCATAGAGGCGCGGTGGAGTCAACTGTCAAAATTAAAAAATAGAGAAATTTAAAACCCGCAGTGTTTCAATATATGGTGGGAACGGAGGGAATCGAACCCTCATGCCTTGCGGCACAGGAACCTAAATCCTGCGTGTCTGCCAATTCCACCACGCTCCCGGATTTCTAAATTCTGTCAGTTTAATCTTATATACTGCAAGCTAAAGGTGCTTCGCACGCCGTTACGCTGTAGAGGCGGCCCTGTGAGCCACATACATCGCCCGCAGAGCGAGCGGTCACTACAGGTTCTAACACTTACAAACCCATTCACTCCCACATAAAATCAGGCTATTCAGTCTGATTCACTTCCTTGCCGCGGATTTTAATGTGAAGCTCCCGCAACTGCCGTTCGGAAACCTCGGAGGGCGCATCCATCATCAGATCCTGAGCCCTCTGATTCATGGGGAAGGCGATCACCTCACGGATGTTTTCGGCACCGGCGATCAGCATCACCATGCGGTCGACACCCGGGGCGATACCGCCGTGCGGGGGGGCACCGTATTTAAATGCGTTGAGCAGGCTGGAGAATTTCTCTTCAACCACCTCTGGCCCGTAACCGGCGATTTCAAAAGCTTTGTACATGATTTCAGGGCGGTGATTCCGAATGGCACCGCTTGACAGCTCGACTCCGTTGCAGACCACATCGTACTGCCATGCGAGTACATCGAGCGGCTCCTGGTTGAGCAGTGCATCCATTCCGCCCTGCGGCATGGAGAAGGGGTTGTGCGAAAAGACCACCGCACCGCTCTCTTCATCAAGCTCAAACATCGGGAAGTCGACAATCCAGCAGAATCGGAAAACTTTTTCGTCGATGATCGCCAGGTCACGGCCCAGTTTTGAACGAATGTCACCGGCGATTCCGGCCGCTTTGGTTGGTTTGTCGCAGACGAAAAAGATCACATCCCCGTCGGTAACGCCGCCTGCGGCGGCCAGGGCGGTCAGCTCGTCATCACTGAGGAATTTTTTTATCGGCCCTCTGATTTCATCACCATCCCATACCAGATAGGCCAGGCCTTTGGAGCCGATCGACTGGGCATAGGCGACCAGCCGGTCAAAGAAGCTGCGCGGTTTGTCTTTGATCCCTTTAACCGGGATTGCTCGCACAACCGATCCGGCTTTCACAGCCCCGGCGAAGGCGTTGAACCCGGAATTGGCGAAGGTTGCAGAACAGTCGAAAATTTCAATCGGGATGCGCAGATCAGGTTTATCGGTGCCGTATTTGAGCATCGCCTCCTGATATGGGATGCGTATCCAGGGGGTCTCGTCAACGGTTTTTTCGGAAAAGGTTTTGAATGTGTCAACCAACACCCGCTCCACAACCGCGAAGATTTCATCCTGGGTGGCGTAAGACATTTCGATGTCGAGCTGATAAAATTCGCCGGGCGAGCGATCGGCCCGGGCATCTTCATCACGGAAGCAGGGTGCGATTTGAAAGTAGCGGTCAAATCCGGCCACCATCAGCAGCTGCTTGAAAAGCTGCGGGGCCTGCGGCAGTGCATAGAATTTGCCGTGATGTACGCGGCTCGGTACCAGGTAGTCACGTGCCCCCTCGGGGGAGCTGCATGTCAGGATCGGGGTCTGATATTCATTGAATCCCGCCGCGGTCATGACCTGGCGTAGATGGGCGATTATCTTGGAGCGCAGTAGAATATTGTTATGCAGAGATTCGCGCCGCAGATCGATATAGCGGTATTTCAGACGCACCTCTTCGGCGCAGTCATCATCGCCCGGCAGGTAGATCGGACTCTGTTCAGCAGGGCTTTCGAGAACACACTCATCGGCAACCATTTCAATCTCTCCGGTAGGCAGATCAGGGTTGACGGTGCTCTCTTCCCGAGGTGTCACCACGCCGGTCACGGTGACGACGGTTTCCAGCTTGGCATGTGTCAGAGCCTCGAAAAAGCTGCGGGAAGGGTGAACCACCACCTGGGTTATGCCGTAATGATCGCGCAGATCAATGAAAAGAATGCCGCCATGGTCGCGTTTGCGGAAAATCCATCCTGAAAGGCGGACTGTCGCGCCTGCATCGGATTTGCGTAATTCGTCACATTTATGAGTTCGGTATGGATGCATAGTCAGGTTCCTCAAAAAAATTGAGGCCGAATTATAACAAAGTGCCGCGAAAAAACCACGTCAAATTTAAGAATCGTTGATTTGAATTGCCCGGATGGCATTATTTTGTTTATAATAACTGACTTTCAGCATCGTAAAGGTCGATGTTCACAGTGATTTACGGGGAGCTTTTATGCGGAATACTATCTTGGTCGGAGCGCAGTGGGGTGACGAAGGCAAGGGTAAGGTCATTGATGTGCTGACAGCTGACGCAGATGTTATCGTGCGTTTTCAAGGAGGCAGTAACGCCGGACATACGGTTATAGTGGATGGCTGCAAATATGTGCTCCATCTTATCCCTTCGGGTATTCTGCATCCCGGTAAATTGTGTGTGATCGGTAACGGTGTGGTGATGGATCCCTTCGATCTGCTGACAGAGATTGAGATGCTCAGAGAGCGGGGAATTGAAACCGAAGGTCGAATTTACATCAGCGACCGTGCGCACATGGTGATGCAGTGGCACCGGGCACTGGATGCTGCGGATGAGGCGTTGCGCACCGCCGATAAGAAGATCGGCACGACCGGACGCGGAATCGGCCCCACCTACGGCGATAAGATGGGACGCAGCGGTTTCAGGGTCGGCGATATGCTTGCTCCAAACTTTCTTGCAAATGTGCGTGAGGCAACCGAAGCGACCAATGCTACGCTTGCAACGATGAATGCGCCGCCACTGGATGTGGAGCGCATGGTAGAGAACTACCGCTCCGCCGCTGACAGACTTAAAGAGTATATTACCGATTCCGTCTCTTTTATCAACAACGCCGACCGTGAAGGTAAAAGCATTCTGCTCGAAGGAGCTCAGGGCACAATGCTTGATATAGATTTCGGCACATATCCGTTTGTTACCTCTTCCAATCCCACAGCCGGCGGCGCCTGCACCGGTTCGGGGCTCTCGCCGCGTAAGATCGACCGCGTGGTGGGTGTGATCAAATGCTACACCACCCGGGTCGGCGCGGGACCTTTCCCCACCGAACTCGATGACGAAATGGGTGAACAGCTGCGTCGAAACGGCGGTGAATTCGGCGCGACTACCGGCAGGCCGCGCCGCTGCGGCTGGTTTGATGCGGTCGTAGGACGCTATGCCGCTATCGTCAACGGTGTGGATTACTGGGCAATGACCAAGCTGGATGTGCTTGATGATGTTGAAACCATCCGAATCTGCACCGCTTATGAGGGTGAAAACGGAGAGCGTCATGAGGTTTTTCCCGCCGACCTGAGTGTGCTGGATCGTTGTCATCCGGTTTATGAAGAGATGCAGGGATGGATGTCAGAAACCAGCGACATTACGCGTTATGAAGATCTGCCCCTTAAGGCGCGGGCTTATGTCGAACGTCTGGTCGAATTGATCGGCGGCCAGTTGGGAATACTTTCGGTCGGTCCGGCGCGTGAAACCACTTTGCGTCTGGGACTATGAACAGCAAACTCTATGAACTTCAGCGCTCCGGTGGTTGAATGACAGTTGCCTGCAATACAAAAATTCCGACGCATCTCGCCATTATTATGGATGGTAACGGCAGATGGGCTGAAAAGCGCGGTCTGCCGCGTATTGAAGGCCATGCCGCCGGCTCAGAGAGTGTGCGTCGGGTGCTGGACTGCTGCCGCGATGCAGGGGTGCGTTATCTGACCTTGTACGCTTTCAGTACCGAGAATTGGAGCCGTCCGGATGAGGAGATTGCCGGTCTGATGGATATTCTTAAAAGTTTTATTCTGCGTTACAAGCAAGAGTTGATCTCCAATCGTGTGCGTTTGCGCGTAATCGGCAGAAGGAGTGACCTGTCGGCCAAGGTGGTCGGGACGCTCGAAGAGATTGAGCAGGAAACCGCACATTTTGAAAGGCAGCTGATTGTGGCACTGAGTTACAGCGGACGCACCGAACTGGCTGAAGCGGCCAGAGAGATCGCCCATGCGGCGGCCGCCGGGCGGATTGATCCCGAGAGTGTTGATGAAAAGTGTGTTGCCGCCCATCTCTATGCTCCTGATGTGCCGGATCCGGATTTGATTATCAGAACCAGCGGGGAGATGAGAGTCAGCAACTTTCTGCTGTGGCAGTGTGCTTACAGTGAGTTTTATATCACGGATGTTCTCTGGCCTGATTTCAGCGGAGAAGATTTTAAAAAAGCTCTGGCAGCTTACGCATCCAGAGAACGCCGTTTTGGAGGTGTTGAGAGTTGTTAGTCCGTAGAATAGTTACAGGTTTGGTCGTTTCGGTCTGCTGGTTTCTGGCGATGTGCTATTTGCCGGCGGTCTGTATTTTCGTAATTCTGCTTGTTATGTCGGCACTCTGCCAACGCGAGTTTTACGGCATGCTCAGAAAAAGGAATTGCGAGGTGGAAGAGCATCTCGGAGTTGCGGCCGGACTTGCCTGGCTGACAATCACCTACGTTTATCCGCCCTCGGTGCTTTCCTCTCTGCATCCTCCGATAAGCCCGGGAATGATGCTTATAGGTCTCTTTATCTTCGTTCTTCTGCTGCGCATTATGTTTGGGGGAGCTGTCAAAAACCCTGTTGAACGGGCGGGCGCGACTCTGCTGGGTTTTTTCTACCTTCCTTTTATGCTGAGTTATTTCATTCGACTGGCCCAATGGGGTGCGGAACACCCCTGCGAAATACCGGCCTGCCGCAGCGGCATCTTTCTGGCTGCATTTGTGGCACTGGTGGTCAAACTCGGGGATGTCGGCGCCTTCGGATTCGGCACAGCCTTCGGCAGACACCGGATGTGCCCCGCGATTTCTCCTAAAAAATCGTGGGAGGGCTTTGCCGGAGGCATGGTTTCGTCGGTGGCAGCCGCACTGGCAGCCGTCTTTCTGGTTCGCCGTCTGGAAATAGTCTCCGGTGGTCCGCTTGAACAGTTGAGCTATCCCATGGTGATCGGGCTCGCGTTGCTGCTGGGGGTGACCGGAGTGTTCGGTGACCTTTTCGAGTCTATGTTCAAACGAAGCGCGCAGATCAAGGATTCTGCCGGACTCCTGCCCGGAGGAATGGGCGGCATTCTCGATATGTTTGACAGCTTGATCTTTGCGCCAGCCGCCCTTTACTGGTTTTTACTCTTTTTCGGCAGCTAATTTAAGCCTCCGGGTTGCGTGAGTTTTCAGGCCGCGGCCAAGCCGTATCAGGATGAAAAGCTCTCATAGAGTGTCGGAGAGCACAGAGAAAAGGGAGGTCTGAGATAATTCAGGCACAAAAACAAGGATCTGAAATTTAGGGCTGATGAAATCAGTAATTATTTTAGGAAGCACCGGGTCCATCGGTGAAAACGCATTGAAGGTTATCAAAGCGCTGCCCGATCATTTCAGGGTTGTGGCACTGGCGGCCGCTACCAATGCGGACCGCATTGTGGCACAGGCGGTTGAGTTCGGGGTCAAACGTATCGCTTTGTCGGATGGCGCGGCGGCATGCGCAGCACGGCGGCAGGCCGAAAATCTGGGAATTGAAGTGCTTGAAGGCGATGTCGGAGTGGAACGGATTGCCGGTGGCGGGGATGCTGTTGTGGTCTGCGCTTTGGTGGGGCTGGCCGGTCTGCGACCGGTGGTTGCCGCGCTTGAAGCCGGATCGGATGTGGCACTTGCCACCAAAGAGGTGCTGGTGGCGGCGGGAAAGATTGTGATGAGACGGGCCGCGCAGAAGGGTGTCAATATTCTGCCGGTAGATAGCGAACACAGCGCTCTTTTTCAGTGTCTGCAGTCAAAGGATATCGACCTGACCTGTATCAACCGCAATCGAAACCGCACTGCTTTTACAGGTGTATCACCGGTTAAAAAGCTGGTTCTGACAGCCTCGGGCGGCCCTTTTGCTTCTGATCCGGATGTCGATTTTGAGAGGGTCTCCGTGTCGCAGGCTCTTAACCATCCGCGTTGGAAAATGGGGCCCAAAGTAACCATTGATTCCGCTACAATGATGAACAAGGGCTTTGAGATCATCGAGGCGTGCTGGCTTTTCAATCTGCCGGTTTCACAGATTGATGTGGTGGTTCACCCTGAAAGTGTAGTACACTCGTTGGTCAGCTTTGTGGATGGTTCGACATTGGCACAGCTCTCGGATCCGGATATGCGTCTGGCCATTCAGTATGCGCTCAGTTGGCCGGAGCGGTTTGTTTCAGATGTTCCGCTGGTGGATTTGATTGCAAGGGGCCGGTTGAGTTTCCGGGCACCGGATGAGAGTCGTTTTCCGTGTCTGCGTCTGATCCGAACTGCGGCGGCGGCAGGTGGCACAATGCCTGCTGTGGTAAATGCTGCGGATGAGGTTGCGGTTGCGGCTTTTCTGGCAGGCCGGATCAGCTTTGCCTCGATCTGGCGGCTGATCGAAGCTGTGATGAGTCTTGATTCATGGGGCAGATGTGATTCGCTGGAGAGTGTTTTCGAGACGGATATGCGTGCCAGAGAGACGGCGCAACGGCTGGTGCGGAAGTTTGAGAAAAAATAGAGTAGAAGAATATAGAGGTGAATGTGGAGGTTTTTCAGAAAATTCTGGTGGGAGTGGCAGCGGGACTCGGAGTCGCCGTGCTGTTCAGTCTGGCGGTTTTTATCCATGAGCTGGGACATTTCCTGGCTGCACGTTGGCTGGGGCTCAAGGTGGATGCATTTTCGATAGGTTTCGGTCCGGCTATATGGCAGAAAAAAATCGATGGTGTGCAGTACAAATTCTGTTGGATTCTTTTTGGTGGTTATGTGGCTCTGCCACAGCTTGATCCCGGTGGTATGGAAAAGGTGCAGGGTTCGCAAAATGAGAGTGCAGGCAATAGCGACAGCGGGCGTGACTTGCCGGATGTGGCACCTTGGAAACGTATGATTGTTTCCGTGGCCGGTCCCTGCGGCAATGTTGTGCTGGCAGCTTTGCTGGCTGCGGTTATCGCACTTTGGCCAGGCGAATTTATGCAGGCTACCAGCAATATGGTGGGTGATGTGGAACAGACCAGTGAAGCTTATCAAAAGGGTTTGCGTAAAGGCGACCGGATTGTTGCCGTCAACGGACGGAAGGTCCGGAGCTGGTATGACATGCAGGTTGAATTTCAGCTCTCGGGCAGCTCCGGTTCAGCCGATTTCGAGGTTGTCAGCGACGGTGTTGATAAATCGATGACTCTGGCATTTTCAACCAACAACATTATGGGGATGCGCGTTCTTGAGGGTGTTTATCCTGATGGACAGAGCATCGTCGGCCAGGTCAATCCCGGTTCGCCAGCTGAAAAGGCCGGTATTCTGCCCGGAGATGTACTGCTCGAAGTCAACGGAACTCCGGTCATGGGGGCGTCGCACTTTATCAAGCTTCTGGCTGATAACGGCGGCAGAGCACTGAAGGCTGTTATCCTGCGCAACAACGAGAAACAAAGTGTTGACCTCGTACCTGAATTCAGTGCCGAGCACAACCGCCATCTGATCGGAATTGTTTTCGGGATCGATCAGATAACGGTTAAGCCCTGGATGATGCACAAGGGATTTGTTGCCCAGCTGAAGTGGGACTGCATGGCGGTGATACGGGTGCTGGACGCGCTTGTCACGCCGGAGAGTGCAGGGGAACGTAAGGCGGTGGCTAAGAATATCGGCGGACCGGTTATGATTATAACCATGTTTTATGATTCGGTGCGCAGCGGATTTCTTGAGTCGCTCGGTCTGCTACGTATGATCTGCATCAATCTGGCGATTCTGAATCTGTTGCCACTGCCGGTGCTCGACGGCGGACATGTCTGCTTCGCCCTGTATGAGGTTGTCACCCGCCGCAAGCCTCATCCGAAAGTGGTCGCTGGATTGGTCAATGTCTTTGCTGTGATACTGATCGGACTGATGGTTCTACTAATGTTCCGCGATGTTAAAAACAGAATCAAACTCACAAAACTGCAGCAGCAGATACAAAACGAATCCGCCGAGTAAAATCAACAGGCGGTACGGGTAAAAGGAGACATGATCAGCATGATGCGGATACCTAGACGCGCTTGCCGCTCTGTCAAAGTGGGTGCTGTCGCCATCGGCGGCAGTGCGCCGGTCTCTGTGCAGACTATGACCAACGCCCATCCGCATGACGGCGCGGCGATCCTTGACCAGATCATGGAAGCGGCACGCCGCGGTTGCGATATTGTGCGGCTGACGGTTCCTGACCAGAAGTCGGTCACGGTCTTTCGCGCGGTCAAAGCAGAGTCGCCTCTGCCGCTGATCGCCGATGTCCATTTCGATTACCGTCTGGCGGTAGCGGCAGTTGAAGCCGGTGCCGACGGATTACGGATCAATCCCGGCAACATCGGCTCCGATGAGCGGGTTGCGGCGGTGGTGCGGGCGGCATGTAAACGTAATGTTCCGATCCGAGTCGGGGTTAACGGCGGTTCACTTGAAAAGGATATTCTCAACCGGCATGGTGCGCCCACAGCAGAGGCTTTGGTCGAGAGTGCCCTGCACCACGTCGCTCTGATTGAAGCACTCGACTATCACCAGATCAAGATTTCAGTCAAAGCATCGGATACGTTACGAACGATCGAGGCCTATCGATTGCTGGCGGGGCGTTGCGATTACCCGCTGCATCTGGGGGTGACCGAAGCGGGCACATTTCTGCCTGGCACGGTGCGTTCTTGTGTGGCGATGGGTGCTCTGCTGCTGGAGGGCATCGGCGATACCATCCGGGTTTCTCTGACCGACACGCCAGCACAGGAGGTGCGGGTCGGGGTTGAACTGCTGCGCAGTATCGGTTTGCGCGCCCCCGGTGCGGCGGTCACATCATGCCCGACCTGCGGGCGCACGCATGTTGACGTGGCGGCTCTTGCTGCCCGGATTGAGGATCGACTCGAACAGCTCTATGTTGAACAGCCGGATGCGCCGCGTCCGCACGTGGCCGTGATGGGCTGTATGGTCAACGGACCGGGTGAAGCTCGCGATGCCGACATCGCCGTGGCCGGCGGCGACGGCAGCTTTGCTCTCTACCACAAGGGCACTCTGCTGAAGAGTGTTTCTGAAGCAGATGCGCTTGATGCTGTGATCGCACTGGTGCATGAATATATTGCCACTTAAAAAAAGAACTGTAAACGAATGGAGCTGCTAAAAAAGGAAAGTCATGAAAAAAATAATCGCTTTACTGCTATTTATATCGTATCTGGCCGGAGCTGCTGAGGCACCTCTGTTGCAACCCGCCGCCGAGCTGGAGCTGGTTCAGGATGTCGACGTTGTGGTTGTCGGCGGATCATCCGGTGCTGTGGCCGCGGCGTTGCAGGCACGAAAGGCCGGAGCATCGGTTTTTCTGGTGTCACAACGACCCTTTCTTGGTGAAGATATGGCCGCAACCTACCGGTTACGGTTGAGCAAGGATGAGAACACCAGCTGCGAGCTGCTGCGCTCGATCTTCGCGGTTGAAGCTGCTGTGCCGGACGGTCTGGCTTTTACATATACCACCGATAAAAAGGCGGCACGGCTTCATCAGGATAAGGGCGGCACGATGCTTTGCAACGCAAGCTGGGTTGATGCGGCACGCGACAGCGTGCAGTTCGATGAGGATGTCGAAATTACGATCAATCCCGTCAGAACCGCTGAAATCGGGAGCATCACCATCATCGCCTACCGACGCGACGGCGACAAAGGCTTCGCTACAGCTCGGTTTGAGGTTCGCGCCCAGGATGACAGCGGCAGATGGCATGACGTCGGGAGTGTGCAGGATTACGCCATGACTGGCCATAATGAATCAGTTGAGTATGAAATACCGGTCAAACGGCACTGCCGACAATTAAAAATAAAAGCTGTCAAAGAGCCTGACGCTACCCGCCAGCTGTTGGGAGAGATCATAGTGCACTCCAGTGAAGAGAGCCGGGACAAAGCACCGGTTAGGGAAACCACAACCCCTTTCAAAGTCAAACGCGCACTTGATAAAGCACTGCTCCAGGCCGGTGTAGCCTATATTACCGGGAGCAGTGCCTCTGAGGTTCTGGTTGATGAAAGTGGAGCACCGGCAGGCGTTGTGATTGCCAATCGCAACGGGCGCCAGTGCGTCAAAGCCAAGGTCATCATCGATGCCACGGAGCGTGGCGTGCTCGCACGTGACGCCGGAGTTGAAGCAACGCCTTTCCCGGCAGGCACCTACACCTTTAAGCGTGTGGTGATAGCCGGCGAAGCACCACGTGCCGAAGGCATGCAGGTACGTGAGCTCTTCGGCGTATTCGACGCCCATATCAGTGGTATCCGCAACAAATCCAAGGATATGCCGGGTAAGATCAGCGGTCGTATGTATGAGTGTGAGATGCAGATCAATATGCGCGACGCTTCGGTTCGCAGCTTCTCTGAAGCTGAACAAAAAGCCCGCGATATGACCTTTGTTCCCACTCAGCTCGATGAGGCTGATCAGCTTTTCTTCGTACCGCCCGATCATCTGCGCTGCGTCGCCTCCTATGAAGGCGGTTGGCAGGGTGTTGACCAACTCAATGTCAACTGTTTTAAAACGCGAGGTGCCGAAAACCTTTTTGTGCTTGGCGCGATGGCCGACATCTCCCGTGATGCCGCCGCCGAGCTGTTGAAACCCGGCAACCTGATGGCTGCCGGCGAGATGATCGGCAAAGCGGCGGCCCAGACCGCCCGGCAACGCGGCGAAATTAATAGATTGAAGTCCGCCAGGCAGATTGCCGCCCGAGCGCAGAGTGCTCGTGTCCTGGAGACGAACAAGGGGTTGCCCCCATATCTGACCAACACCGGTGGGAAAGTCAAGGTAGCCGCCCGGGAACTGCCGGTGCTGGCCACCTGCGATGTGGTGGTGGCGGGTGCCGGAACCGGGGGTGCGCCTGCCGGTATCAGCGCAGCGCGTCACGGTATGCGTACAATTGTCTGCGAGTATATCTACAAGATGGGCGGAGTCTCCACCGATGGCCTGATCGGGCGATACTATCACGGTAATCGCGTGGGATTCACAACCGAGATCGATAAGGGTGTCGAGGAAACCGGTGCGGTTTTTGTGCAGGCCAAATCAGAGTGGTACCGTGCCGAAAATCGTAAGGCCGGTGCCGAAATCTGGTATGGCACCCTGGTAACCGGTACGGTTGTCGAGGATAACCGGATTACCGGTGTTGTGGTCATGACCCCTCAAGGTAATCGCGGTGTCATACGCTGCGCCGTGGCAATCGACGCCACCGGCAATGCGGTGCTACCCGCTATGGCAGGCTGTGAAACCGAGTTTATCAGCGAAGATGAACTGGCACTGCAGGGGGTCGGCCAAACTCCTAAACGACTCGGTGCCAGTTATACCAATACCGATATCGGATTCGTTGACGATACCGACGCGGCTGATATGTTTTTTTTCGCCCTGCGCACCCGCCTGAATATGAGCGCCGGCATCTGGGATCAGGCCCAAATTGTCAACAGCCGCGAACGTCGCCGCCTGATCGGAGCTTTCTATATGTCGCCGCTGGATGTCGCCAACGAACGCACCTATCCCGATGTCGTCGTGCAGACCAAGAGCAATTTTGATTCCCACGGCTACACCGTACACGATCAGTTTTTTATTGAAGACCCAGGCCACCACAGCATGATGGTGAATCTCCCGTTACGTTGTATGCTGCCGAAAAAGCTGGACGGTTTGCTGGTTATCGGACTCGGGATCAGCGCGCATCGTGACGCTATGCCGATTCTACGGATGCAGCCGGATGTGCAGAATCAGGGTTACGCCGCAGGAATTGTGGCGGCTGAGGCTCTCAAAGCGGGTGTCGCCGTGCGCAAGGTCGATATTCAAACTGTTCAGAAACAGCTGATCGAAAAAGGTGTGCTGCCAGTGGAGGTTCTCTCTATGAAGGATAATTTTCCTCTTTCAGAGAAAGCCTTCAAACAGGCGGTTGAGGATATTAAAGACAACTACAAGGGGCTCAAGGTTCTGCTGACCGACTATCCGCGCAGCATACCTCTTCTGCGGCAGGCCTATCATAAATGTGAGGGAGAAGAGGACAAACTGAAATATGCGCACACCCTGGCTCTGATGGGAGATGGCATCGGTGAGGATATCCTGATCCGCAAAATCGAGTCAATGGAGTGGGACAAAGGTTGGAACTTCCGTGGCATGGGGCAGTTTAACCGCAGTGTCAGCTGGGTCGACAGCTACATTATATCGCTGGGGCGGGCCAAATCGGTCAAGGCACTGCCGGCAATGTTTGCCAAAGCCCGGGCTTTGACCGCCGGGAGCGAATTTTCACATTACCGTGCGCTGGCATTAGCTTTCGAGCAGATTGGCGACAAATCGGCAGCACCGGTTCTGGCGGCGATGCTGAATATCCCGACGGTCAAAGGATATAGCTTCGAGATGTCGCCGGATATGCCTCTGGTTAAGAATTATGCCAACCGTGAGGGTGACAGAGAGCGCTCCCTTTGTCTGCGGGAGATCGCCTGCGCCCGTGCCCTTTACAATCTGGATGACCACCAGAGAGTCGGTGAAGAGGTGCTGCGCCGCTACGCCAAGGACCCGCGCGGAGCCTATTCCAAACACGTTCGTATGGTGCTCGGAGAGCTTTGAACTCGAAATAACGAATAGCGCGAAGTGTTGCGGTGCCGACTTTCTGCCGTCAGGGATTTCCAGCACCCTGATGAAAGGCGGCATGGATTCTGTACCGATTCAGGCAGATCAGAAGGGGGTCAGTGAGAATATTGCGAAATGGCTGAACTAGGATGGGCTCAGCCGTCATCTTATGATCCTGTCGCTAATGCGACATCGGGGCCGTAGGAGTTTAGGGTTGCATCGGAAAAGTCTTTACTTGTCGCGCACAATCTCGTAGAGCATACGGGCGCCCTCCGGATGGGCGACGTTGATTTTGAAATAGATGCTGCTCTCCCGAACATCTACCTCAATGCGTTCCAGACGCCTTCCACTGGTTGCCAGTGCATAAACGTTATACGCCAGCGCTTCGTTTAATGTAAGCTCAATTTCAGCCTGACCGACACGTATCAGCGGAGGATTGACACCGCGGGCCAGGATAGTTTTGCGTTCCGGTTCTCCATAGGTGGTGCCTGTGTTCTGCATATCGGTTAAATGGCTCAGCAGCAGACGGTTGCTGGAGCTTATCGGCTCAGCGTCAAGCGAGCTGATCCAGATCGTCGCCGGTGAACCGCTTATTGTGATGGTGGCTGCGCCGACATGCCACCTGCCCCCCTCAGCGGAACAGCCGAGAGTGCGTTCGGTTGCAACAGTTAATGCGCCGCGCTCCTGATCGAGGTGCACAACATTATTATTGAGCAATGAGGAATCGATCTTTGGCGCAGTGGCAGAGGCGTCATAAGCATCGGACGCCGCTAGAAGCTTCCAGTTCGGCAGAGGCGCCGCGCCGGCATAGGTGGCAACCTGGGTCTGCCACGCCGCGGTTTTCCAGGCGGGGTCGACATACTGCGATTGATAGGGCAGTGCGCTTTCATTTTCCGGAGGACGCCGGATGTGAATGGCGACGCGGTTTTCCAGTGCGTTCAGATCGCGCCGCAGAAACAAACAGAGCACTGCGCGCTCGGCTGCCTGCGCCAGCAGAGCGTCAAGTTTGGCCATTTGTTCCGGATTGAGCGTTACACTGTCTTTACTGTCCTGTACACAGTATTTATCGTGATGATGAATGCGCACACTGTTATAGCCGAGTCGCAACAGACGCTCGGCAAGCTGCTCCGACTGCTCCGTTGACGATCTGTTTGGCGGAGATTTTCAGTGCGAATTCGCAGAGACCATCGGAATCAGGAAACGACATGCCGCCGTTACTGGCGCTCTGTTTCCATCCCTCGGTGAACAGTGTGCCGCGCAGTTCAATCTCAGGATCATTAAGTTTGAGTCTGCCGCCCATGGCCATTTCGGCAACACCGCCGTACAGTAGCAATGGCACTATTGCGATTATGCTGAAAATTATTTTCATAAAAATTGATTTCATATTCCTTATAATAGGTTGTTTATTGCTTAATGTGCAAGGATGAGTTTCAGGGTTTCAGGTTCCAGGGAAAATCATTTTAAGTGTGATTGGCAATTACAACATCAGTATGTTTTTAATATAAACTCTTTGAAGTCTTGGGGGTATAGCTCAGTTGGTAGAGCGCTTGAATGGCATTCAAGAGGTCAGGGGTTC
>JAGYOL010000046.1 GCA_018399555.1 Kiritimatiellia bacterium
GCCTTTCAGACATTCGCCCGGGCGGTACGAGAACTCGATGATCATCGTCTGATCATCACCGGCAATTCGATACCACGTCCGCATGCCTGGCATAATACCAACGAAAAAAGTTGGACAAAAGATACTCCCGCCCAGTTCGAGCAGATTCTCGCCAGAGACAATCCTGACCACTACGATGTGATGAGTGTGCATGTTTATCCCAGAGAAGCGGATAAATACTCAGGGTGCTGCGAGAACCTGCACTCGCTGATCAACCTGCTGAAACAGATATCCGATCGACATGGCAAACCGCTCTTCATCGGTGAATTCGGCGCATCGCAAAATGTGAATGCCGCAGAGGAACAGAGACTTTTCATGGAGATTGTCGACGCAATTGTGTTCAATAAAATTCCGCTCTCCGCCATGTGGGTCTTCGACCTGCCGCTGCAGGATAAAGATTGGAACGTCACCTTTGAAAACCGTCGTGCTTATATGCTGGACAGGGTTTCCGAGGCTAATAGCAAACTTTAACCTTGCCGGTCTTTGAGTACCACCCCCCAGCACTGTAGAGTTGTTTCTCATAAGTAGTCATAATTGAGAATTGAAGGTGAATCAGATTGAGATAAAAGGCAGACTGGCTCCGAGTCCGACCGGAGCACTTCATTTCGGAAATATTCGCACCTTCATGGTCGCCTGGTTGATGTTGCGCAGCCGTGGCGGCAGAGTTGTAATGCGGATAGAGGACCTTGACCATCCCAAGAACAAACCTGGAGCGGTCGCTGCAATGATCGATGATCTGCGCTGGCTGGGATTTGATTGGGATGAGGGTTACGGTTGCGGCGACAGCGATGCCGAGTATGTACAGAGCAACCGAATGGATATCTATGAGCGGGCTCTGCACAAACTCAAGAGTGCGGGGCTGGTTTACCCATGCACCTGCTCGCGGCGGGATATAGAGGCGGGTCTGTCAGCACCGCACAGTGATGAGTGCCTGTACTACGGCGGAACCTGTCGCGGACAATTCAATGATTTTGAAAGTGCCCGCAGTACGATGCCGCAAAACCGTATCCCCGCCTGGCGATTTCGCGTAACTGAGGGGGAGGTGGTTGATTTTACCGATGGTTTTCATGGAGCTTACACACAGGTTCCCTCTGAGGTTTCGGGTGATTTTGTTCTGGCACGTCATCCGCAGGGAGCGGGATACATGCTGGCAGTTGTGGTCGATGACGATGCCATGGGCATCAATCAGGTGGTGCGGGGAGATGATCTGCTTAGTGCCACTCCGCGTCACATATTGATATACAGGGCACTCGGTCTGAATCCGCCTGAATATTTTCATCTGCCGCTGGTAGTGGGTCCGGATGGTCGTCGCCTGGCCAAAAGGCATGGTGATACGCGGGTGGCCCGCTATCGTGAGGCAGGAATGAAGCCGCAACGCATTATCGGTGCGCTGGCGGCTTCCTGCGGCTGGGCGAGGCATGATGAAGAGCTCTCGCTGGCGGCTGTTCTGACTCGTTTTGATTTCGCTTCCATCCCGCATGCGCCATTTATCTGGCGCGATGATATCCTAAAACGGACGGATGTGCACAGCCCTCCTTACTGAATCAGCGACGCACCGGTGCTGGCGTTGTTGACCACCAGCGAATAGCGTTGCAACCAGCCGCCGATTTCACGCGGCTTCCACTGCGGTGCGGCTGCCCGACGGTGCCCAATTTCATCATTGCCTACCAAGGCCTCCAGTGTGTGGGTGTTGAGATTGATGCGGATTTTATCGCCGTCACG
The DNA here is from genome assembly GCA_018399555.1 of Kiritimatiellia bacterium. Taxonomy (GTDB): domain Bacteria; phylum Verrucomicrobiota; class Kiritimatiellia; order RFP12; family UBA1067; genus M55B167. Next base: position 1,762 of record JAGYOL010000046.1, read on the forward strand.
CAGCAACCCGATCAAACCGCCTTCGGCGGCTTCCGGCGAAATATGACCGATGCAGGCACCACGTGTGCCGCCGGAGAAACGTCCGTCGGTTATCAACGCGACCGAATCACCCAGACCGGCACCCATGATGTAGGAGGTGGGGGCCAGCATCTCCTGCATCCCCGGTCCGCCTTTAGGACCCTCGTAGCGGATCACCACCACATGTCCTGATCGAACCTTGCCAGCCAGAATTCCGTCGCAGGCTTCGTCCTGTGAATCGAAACAGATCGCTTCACCTTCAAACTCCATCATCGGCGCGGAGACGCCGGCTTTTTTAACCACTGCGCCCTCTTCAGCCAGATTGCCGTAGAGGATTGTCAACCCGCCATCCTGAGAATATACACGCTCTCTTGTGCGGATCACATCGTTGTCCCGCACCTCGGCTGCGATTATGGTTTCACCAAGACTTCTGCCGCTCACCGTCGGTGCATCGGTGTTGAGTAGCCCCGGGACACACTCATCAACCCGTTTCAGAATGGCCGAAATGCCGCCGGCGGCGTTAACATCCTCGATGTGATAGCTGCATGATGGCGAGACCTTACAGATGTTGGGGCAGCGTTGTGAAATCTGATTGATGCGGTTTAAATCATATTTGATTCCGGCTTCACGCGCTATTGCCAGTGTGTGCAGAACCGTGTTGGTACTGCCTCCCATTGCCATGTCCAGCGCGAAGGCGTTGTCGAGTGATTCCAGCGTGATTATATCACGCGGCAGGGGGGCTTCAGCCAGTGCCATTTCGACAACCCGCAGGGCAGCCTGCTTCCATAAATCCTTGCGTTGCGGGTCAACTGCCGGTATTGTACCGTTGCCCGGCAATGCTAATCCGATAGCCTCACAGAGGCAGTTCATTGAATTGGCGGTGAACATTCCGGAACAGGACCCGCAGGTCGGACAACCCTCCTTCTCGATAGCTTCGAGTTCCTCTTCCGTGATTTTGCCGTTATTGAACTGAGCGACACCCTCGAAAATGGAGATCAGATCAACCGCCTTGCCGTTGATATGTCCTGCCATCATTGGACCTCCGCTACAGAAAATGGTGGGTATATTGGCGCGAACTGCCCCCAGAATCATGCCCGGTACGATTTTGTCACAGTTCGGTATGCAGATCATCGCATCGAAACAGTGCGCCTTGACCATGGACTCGACCGAATCGGCAATCAGTTCCCGACTCGGCAGTGAATACTTCATGCCGCTGTGACCCATGGCGATGCCGTCACAGATTCCGATTGTGTTGAACTCAAAGGGCACACCGCCCGCGTCCCGGATACATTGTTTGATCCATTCCCCGACCTTGTTGAGGTGGCAGTGCCCCGGAACGATATCGGTATATGAGTTGCACACTCCGATGAAGGGCTTGGGAAAATCTTCGTTCCTGATACCCGTAGCCCGGAAAAGTCCTCTGTGCGGTGCCCGTTGAAATCCTTTTTTGACCGTGTCGCTGATCATGATCTTATCCTTCTGCTATGATGTTATTTTCAGCTGATTAGAATTTTCTGAATTACCTGCATTGTAGCACTCGAAGAGGGATTGCCGCAACTGCATTTAAACATTCCACCTGCCGCTCATCACTCGGCGTTCTTGTACACAGAGCGGCTGCTGTCTGCTCTGCGTCTTTTTCTTTGCGCAGAACGTACTCTCTACCGCACGGGATTATAACTCTTCAAAAATATCGGTTGACCCGAAAAAGGGGTTGCTCCTGAGTTCGTTGCGTACAGTGGTGCCTGAGCCGTGTCCGGGATATACCGCCGTTGCCGGCGGCATGGCCAGAAAAACACCGAGCGAACGCATCAGAGCACGTGAACTGCTACGGTGCAGATCTGTCCGTCCCACAGTTCCGGCAAAGAGTGTGTCGCCCGAGAAGATGATTTTTTCCTGCTGGAACCAGAAGCAGACAGAACCGGGAGAGTGACCCGGTGTGTGCAGGACTGTGTAGTGCATGGCACCGTCTGTAAAACGCTGCCAATGGCGAATTTCGCGTTCAATCGGAACCTTTTTGGTCAGCGGATAGTGCGGTTCCCACTGGTTTTTGTCGCAGAATGCCCAGTCATTCTCTTCGGGATGCATGGCGACGGGGGCTTTTATGGCAGCGTAACACTCGTCGAGCGCCGAGATATGATCCAGATGGCTGTGGGTCAGAAGCCATGCTTTGATTCTGAGTTTGCGCTGCCGTATAAAAGTGAGTATCGCTCGGGACTGCGCTCCTGGATCGATGACCACACAGTTGCCTGCGGAGTCGGCTATAAAATAGCAGTTGACCGCCAATTCACCCAGAACCATGCAGTGCACGGTTATCCCTCCGTGCCGGGTTGTCGTTACTTCCGGAAGTCCTTTTTCAGAATCGGTATTGTGATCGGCATTCAGCCCGGTTGCCAGAGTGAATGTTGGAGTCAAAGCAACAGCTCCCCGGCATAAACCGTTCATGAAATCGCGTTTTGTGATCTGCTTCATTTTATTGTATCTCCCAGACAGGTACCGATGGAAACAGCGGTCTGAATCCATTGATGCTCCGGAGGAATGCACTTGGTTATCCCCGCCACCCGCTCCAGTGGTATAGTTACACACTCTTCACCGCGCACGGCAATCATAAGATTGAAGTTGCCAGCGGCGATTGCTTCACCGGCTTTGGCACCCAGTCGTGTACAGAGCAGACGGTCGGTCGGGGTGGGGGAACCGCCGCGTTGAACATGACCAAGCGAGGTAACCCGAACCTCGATTCCGGAAGTCTGCTGAATTTCACGTGCCAGACGGCTGGCCTTCGGTTCCTGCACCAGAAGCTGCCCGTCGGTTGTCATGCGGACTTGGCCGTCCTTTTTCTTCCTGGATTTTGCGGACGGCGCGGCGGTTTCTTCCTTTGAACAGGCACCTTCCGCCACCGCGATTATGGAAAAACGTTTGTGATTTTGTCGTCTTTCGCGCAGATGACGCAACACGATTTCAATGTCGTAAGGTATTTCGGGAATCAGGATTACATCAGCACCGCCCGCGATACCCGCACCAAGTGCCAGCCAGCCGGCACTGTGGCCCATAACCTCGCACACGATAACGCGATGATGGCTTGTCGCAGTGGTGTGCAGACGGTCGATCGCCTCGGTGGCAATTGTCATGGCGGAATCGAAACCGAAGGTTATGTCGGTCTCTGCGACATCGTTGTCAATGGTCTTGGGCAATGTCACAACATCGATGCCGCCGGCGGTGTGCAGCCGCATGGCGTTTTTCTGGGTTCCGTTGCCACCCAGGCAAACCAGACAGTCGATATGATTCCTTTTAAGATTGTCCAGTGCAACGGCAGTCATGTCCATGGTTTTACCACCCATGTTCATCTTGTGCGGTTTGTCCCGTGATGAACCCAGATAGGTTCCGCCATGAGTCAATATGCCGCTTACATCTTTGTCTTCCAGCGCAACCATGCGGTTTTCAACAAGTCCGCGGAATCCGTCCTGTATGCCGATCACCTTGATTCCGCGACTCAGTACGGATTTCGCAACGCCGCGGATTGCGGCGTTGAGACCGGGACAGTCACCGCCGGCGGTAAGAATTCCGATGCATCTGGTTGTTGACATGTGTGCTCCTCTCTGTTTTTAAAAAAGACCATCGCTGCTGAAGTCTCAGGTCAGGTGGCAGGCCGATGTGGCTCAAAGCGGGTGGTGCGTCGGCGAGCTGCCTGTGTCGACGATTCACAAGCCTGGCGATAGAACAATTCCTGCGCATGTATGGCTTTGTCGCCCCTGGCGCGAACAGGCGTATATTCGCCGTCACTCTCAAGAATGCTGCTTTTTTCCGAGTCACTCAGATAGACTTTGATGATCTCCAGAATTCTGTGGCGACAAGATTCCGATTCAATCGGAATCATCAGCTCAAAACGGCGGTCCAGGTTGCGAGGCATCCAGTCGGCTGATGAGATGTATACCTTATCATTGCCGCCATGCCGGAAGCAAAATATCCGGGCGTGTTCAAGATATCGTCCCACGATGCTCGTTACCCTGATATTTTGACTCAGCCCCTTTACTCCCGGTACCAGGCAGCAGATACCGCGCACATTTAAATCGATTTTGACTCCGGCGCAGGATGCTTCGTACAGTTTATCTATCAGTACCTGGTCAACCAGCGAGTTCATTTTGGCTGAAATACGTCCGCGGCTGCCCTTTCGGTGCATCTCAATTTCCAGATCGATCAGCTCAACCAGACGATCCCGCAGATATAGCGGGGCCATGACCGCTTTACGCATAGGCCGAGGCTGGGTGTGCGCCCCGATGATGTTGAAAAAGGCGGCAGCATCGGCACAGAGATCCTCATTGCAGGTCAGCAGACCGATATCACCGTAAATCCGGGCGGTGACATCGTTGTAATTACCGGTGCCGAAATGCGCGTACCGCACGATGCCGCAGTGTTCCCTGCGAACCACCAGACATATCTTGGCATGGGTTTTAAAACCTTTTACACCGTAGATGACCTGCGCTCCGGCCAGCTCAAGTTCGGCGGCTTCCTCTATATTCCGCTCTTCGTCAAAACGCGCTTTGAGCTCTACAAGCACCGTGACCGCTTTGCCACGGCGCGCCGCTTTTTTCAGGGCATTGACAATCGGGCTGTTTCGGCTGGTGCGGTAGAGTACCTGTTTGATCGCAATCACTGATGGATCGATGGAAGCTTCTTCAAGAAAACGGACAACCGGATCAAAGCTTTCATAGGGGTGGTGAAGTAGAATATCACATTCACGTATCTGGGGTATGAGCTCGCTTTTAGAATCAACCATCGGGTTGGGCAGCGGTGGCCACACTTCGAATTTGAGGTGTTCAAAACCGCTGAGTCCGGTCAAAGCCATAAACGCTTTCAAATCAATCGGTCCATCCTGCAGATAGGTTTGCGAATTGTCCGCATTTACGAGATTCTGCAGCATTTTTACGATGGTACCGCTGGCAACGGCTTCAACCTCGAGGCGAATGCAGTCACTGATCTTGCGTTCCTCAAGCACCTCTTCCATTCCGCTCAGAAGATCGGGAGCCTCGTCCTCCTGTACAGCCATGTCAGCATTGCGCGTGATACGGAAACAGACGCACTCTTTCACCTTCTGACCGGGGAACCAGCTCTTAATATTAGTTTTGACAACATCCTCAATTAAAATAAATTGATAACCGCGTTGGGTCGGCAGGTCTATGATTCGTCGCTCCTCCGGCTGCAGCGCGATCAGGGCCAGACCATCCGATCTTTCATCATCACCCTGCATACGTACCGCGCAGTACAAAGCAAGCGAATGAATCAGCGGAGGACGGGAGTGGGTTGTCAGGCGGATAGGAGTGAGACATGAAAAAAGCTCTTCGTTAAACAGGTCAAAGATGAAATTGTGCTGGCCGGGGTTGAGCTTTTCGATTGTTACACGTTCAATCCCGGCTGCTATCAGTTCCGGTTCGATGATCGTGTTGAAGCAGTTGTACTCATAACGGTTCATTTCACGCGCTTTGCGCTGTATCGCCTGCAGTTGTCGATGCGGGGTTAAACCGGAGATGTCACGGCGGCGGCGACCGCTTTTGCAGGCAGTATGTAATCCGCCGACACGCACCATAAAAAATTCGTCCAGGTTTGAGGCCGTGATCGCTAAAAACTTCAATCTTTCCAGCAACGGTGTCGCCGGATTATAAGCTTCATTCAGTACCCGCATGTTAAACTGCAGCCAACTGAGTTCACGATTGAAATAATTTTCCTTTTCAGACGCCATGATTAACCCTTTTGCGCGTCACAACCGGAGTGACAGTTAAACCGAAAATCTGTTCAAAAAGACGGGACTTTTCACGAAGAGCCAGCTGGGCCGCATGAATGTCACTTACGGAATCGACGCGAAAACGCAGTTCGCTTTCAGTGCGTTCGATAGTGCACTCTGCAGCGTTCTGTGTGTGCAGGTTGTCAAGCGCATCAGCAACTCTGAGAAAAGAAGCCAATTTATTGACCGTCATCTTTTCCTCCCGCGTGAGCAGGTTGTAATCGGTGTGGGTTGGTTTAGGCTCGGCGCGACGGTGATAACGGGCGGTCAGTGCCACAATGCGTATGTCGGCGCGGCTCAGTCCGAAAAGATCACTGTTTTCAATCAGATATCTACTGTGTTTATGATGCGCCGAAAGCGAGACGAATCGTCCGCAGTCATGCAGCAGTGCCGCGACACGCAACAGCAGTTCATGATGCTTGTTTAATTTATGCTCATTACTCATTTCCCTGAAAATCATCTGCGCCAGCTTTTCAACGCAATCGGCGTGGTTCATGTCGCAGTTATATTTGAGCGCACTCTGGCGTGCTGATGAAATGATCTGCTTTTCAAAGTCCTCTCGCCATTTCAATGGGTTGCCGGCTTCAGCCAGTAATCCGCTGCGCAGTGTTGCGCCACACAGAAGCACCTGTTTCAAGGAGAGATTTTCGGCTATCTGTGTGTAGGCCAGCAGCGAGAAACCAAGAATCTGAGCTTCTTCAATCGGCATCTTGAATAGCGATGCGATCTCTTCCGGATTGAGAGGGAAAAATTTCTGGGCTTGTTTGCGCAATGACGCCAGATTAACAGTCAACAAAGTTTTTTCATCCCACTCGGGATTGATTCTGTGTGCAACAAAACGGATTTCCCCTCCCATCAGAATCAGACGGTTGATGCGTATATCAGCAAGATCATCATTGATTGAACGCAACAGGGAGTTGATCTCATTTCTGGCCATATCAGATTCGATTCGTCGGATGGTGCTGATCCGGTTGGCGGTCTCAAGAAACCGATAGCTGCCGAAACGATAGGAGTGGGAGAAACGTACCTCACCATGCCGCATCCCTAGAAGGTCGGTGGTTCCGCCGCCGATTTCAAGAATACAGATGTTTTTTTCCAGCAGTTTGGTGCGTGATCTGATTAGCGGCCAGACCCCCAGAAAGGTGAGTCGATTGACAGTGGCTCCGTCGATGGGTTGAACCCAGATGCCGGTGGCGACATATATGCGCTCGAGGAATGTGTCGCAGTTGCGGGCCTCTCGCACCGCGCTTGTCGCCACAGCAGTGACATCACTGGTCAGATCAGCACCATACTCTTTGATAACGGTCGCGAAACTGCGGAAGGCGCGCACGCACTGTTCAACAGAGTTGCGCCCTATACGACCGCTGTTGAAGGTGTCACGTCCCAGCTGGACACTCTGGTACAGAGAATCAAGTGGCCGGAGTTCACCATCCGGTGTTGCCTGCACAATCTCCATTCTTGCGGAAACCGATCCCAGGTCAATAACCGCTTTTATTCTGGGCTTTTTCATATGATATCCGGTTCCGCCTGTCGTTCTAGTTCGTAGTAATCACATTGTTTTAAGTAACTCTTGTTCGGCTGAGAGCAGCACTTTATACATCTCATCCGGCATCTCCGCCATCCGCAGCGCCGTCATCACATCGGTTCCGTGAATGAGCATACACAAACGCGCCAGAATGTGCAGGTGCAGATTGTCATCGGCACAGCATATCAGAAAGAAGATGTCGGTTGTTCCGCCATCCTGACAGCCGAAGAAAATTGGTTGGATCGTGCGCCCGAGAACTATGAATGAACTTTCAAAGGTGTATGGATCAAGATAGCGGTTGTGCAACAATGCCGCGCCGTCACCGATAGCGGTGGAACCAGCCTCTTCTCTTGCGGCCAGTTCGCGCAGAAGATACTCTTCGTCATTCAGCAGACTAGTGGCAGCAGCAGCCTTGACCATTTCCCGCAGCAGCGCCGGTTTTGTTTTGGCAGGCAGTGCCGGATGAATGCGCTCAACGGTCAGCAGAGATTCAATCAGATGATCTTCATTGAACTCGGCTTTGCGTACATCAGTAACCCTGCGATGATGCTCTTTCAGACTATTCGGAGAGAGTTTCATCAGGCGCTGCTGTGCCCAGTCATCCAGCTCGCGGTGCTCAAATAAAAACTGATCGCCGCGTTTAACACAAGGCACTTCGCTTTGCTGTGCCAAGTGAAACAACTGTTTTTCCGGCACACAGATGTGCCGGGCTGCCTTGGAAAGTGTCAGCATTGTATGTGGCATGGCATCGAGTCCTTCTGTTGAATCTGTAATGAAATCCGCCCCGTAAAAACATTTTTGTCGATATTTTACAATATAAGTCGTAAGTAACAAAGGGTAATCTGCTGTAATCAAATGCAGTTTCGCTTTTGCTTGCCTTGACTCAGCATTATAGCATAAAATCGCTCCGTACTGTCAAAGTCGACTTTATAATGATTAGGTTGCCTTTTGCGTATTTGGCCATCCAGAGGGAGGTGGCGGGGATAGTCTCGTAGCAGTTACTGGATTAAGGACGGAGTTGAAAAATGCTGAATTGGAGAATCGCGGAGGTTGTTTTTTTCTGGGGGGTTGTCGTCACGGCATCAGCCGAAATGACCTGTTTTGTTCACAATGGCAAAATAAACACCTATGCGTTGATCGGTCAAGGCCGTCAGATCGTTCGGGAAGAGGTCGGCAAAGTGGATGCGATGGCCAATAGAAATTTCGGTGACCATTGGAACATCGAGTTTTCAGGGATACTCAAGGTTGATACCGCATCGGATTATGAGTTTATACTGACTTCTGATGACGGCAGCGCGCTTTTCGTCAACGGTGATCTTGTGATAAACAACGATGGGCTGCACGGCGCGAGAACCGTGAAAGGCGACCTCAAGCTGCCTGCCGGCAGTCACCAGATCAACCTACTCTATTTCAACTATACCGGCGGTCACGCGTTGAAGGCAACTTTGCAGCCGGGCGGCGGCGTACAGCAGGAGTTGGCTGCCGCCTGCACCCCGAGCGATAAACGTCAGGATTTGCGGGCTTTGCGCGAGTCTATCCGTAAACAGCAGAATGCCCAGACCCAGAAGGCACTGATCTCTGTCTCAACTCCTGCGGCACTCACACGTTCAATCACCCATATTCTTAAAACCAGACCACGTGATTATAAAAATGGACGCGAGTTTCTGAAGCTCGCCAAAGATTTCGAAAAAACCATGCCCGCTATTCTAAAGAGTCTGGAAAACGATGACAGCGTGGCCGTCGATGCTCTCGACCGCTTTGCTGATTTGAAATTCAAAGCTTTGATCGCTGAGAACCCCTGCATCGATTTCGATGAGATTGTGGTGGTTCTCAGCGATAAGCTGGCGACGAAAAGCAACTGGCTCGGAACACATGTGATAAGACCCAAGGGTTATAACAACAAGATTGCACGCTGCAATCTCCGCACCGGCGCAATCACCGATGTTTACATGCCGGACGACAAAGCCTACCTCGGCGAAATTGATTTGCACTGGGATGTGGAGAAACTGCTCTTCACTTCAACCGATAATGCAAACATGTTTCAGGTGATGGAGGTCGGTCTGGATGGTTCCGGCTGTCGGCAGGTGTCATCTATTTCGGGTGAGTTTGTTCATAACTACGGTGGTGTCTACCTGCCCAATGAAAAAATCGTCTTCAGCTCTACCGCCCCCCTGATCGGTGTGCCCTGTATCAGCGGTTCACGCACGGTGCCCAACCTCTACATTATGGATGCCGACGGCGACAATACACGTCAGTTGACCTTTGAGCAGGATGCGGATTGGTATCCCTCCGTGCTTGCAGATGGTAAAATCATGTATTTGCGCTGGGAATACACCGACATAATGCACTACTATTCGCGGATTATGATGACAATGAATCCGGACGGAACCAATCAGCGCGCCATCTACGGTTCGCAGAGCCTCTGGCCTAACTCGATGTTCAATGCACGCCCGCTGCCCGGTCAACCCGGCAAATTTGCGGCGGTTGTAAGTGGCCATCACGGCGTTGCCGGCATCGGTAAACTGACGATCTTCGATACAAATAAAGGCTATGCTCATGCCGACGGCGTAGTTCAGCATATTCCGGGTTACGGCAAGGAGGTAACTCATGTCACAGTCGACCAGATATATCCAGTAGTAAAAAAAGAGCTGCTGGAAAAATTTCCTGAGCTGCAAAGTCATGTTGACCGCCTGATAGCTGAAAAAATGCCCGAATCTCAACAGAAGGACAAGGATTATCATGAGTTAAATAACGATTTCTTCAATAAATGTTATCCCGAATTGCGCGATATCTATCCGCATGAAATGGCACTCGATCTTGACCGGCTTGTCGATGGTGTCTATCCTCAGGTCATTCAGCCCTATCCCGTTAATGATAACTATTTTCTGACTGTCGCCCGTCTGACGGATAAAGATGACTGGGCTCTCTACCTCGTGGATACCTTTGATAATTTTGTGCGTATCAAGCCCGTCGATATGCAGGGTTTCAAGTACATGGTCGAGCCCTATCCGCTGCGGCGGCGTGAACGTCCGCCGATCATTCCGGAACAGATCAATCTGGATGAAAAAGAGGCGGTCTGCTATATCCAGAATGTGTATCGTGGCCCGGGATTGGACGGGGTGCCCGAGGGAGTTGTCGACTCTCTGCGTATCTTTACCTATGCCTACGGCTATTACAGAACCGGCAACCACCACCATATAGGAATCGAAAGCGGCTGGGATGTCAAACGCCTGCTCGGTACAGTCAAGGTTGAGCAGGACGGATCGACGATGTTCAGAATTCCAGCCAACACTACAATCTCCCTGCAGCCGCTCGATAAAGAGGGACGCGCTATCCAGCTCTTTCGCAGCTGGCTGGTGGCAATGCCCGGCGAAAGACTCTCCTGCATCGGCTGTCATGAGCCTCCCACGGAACCGCCCTATACCCGCCGGACTATCGCTTCCGGCAAGGCTCCGCAAAAGATCACACCCCATCGCGACAGATTGGAAGGCTATGCGTATAATGCCGAAATTCAACCAGTTTTGGATGCCTACTGCGTGCGCTGCCACGATGGCACTGCTAACACCCGCCCGGATTTCAAGGATACCTCGCTGGCCAGAAACAACAGTTCTGCCAACTACAGCAAATCTTATTACGCATTTCACAGATTCTTCCGTCGTCCAGGACCTGAGAGTAACGGTTTGATGGAAAACCCCTATGAATATCATGCTTCAACCAGTGAGGGTATTCAACTTATCGAAAAAGGACACCACGGAGTTAAACTCGACCAAGAGTCGCTGCGCAGACTCTACACCTGGATAGACCTGAATGTGCCCTTCTACGGCAGTTGGTCAACCGCCTATGCCGGTGATCAGAAAAAAGCCGACTGGACCGCCGATATCTCACAACGTGCCGCTCAACTCCGCTCCAAATATGCGCTGGTTGATACCAACTGGGAGTATACCCCCTCCGAACCCTATCCGGTTGAACTCTCCAGCGAAAAAGCACCGCAGATGCGTGAGCCGGCAGCAGTGACATTGGATGGCTGGCCTTTTGATGCCGAGAGTGCCCGCCTTCTGCAGCAGCAGAGCGGCCAGGTTAAACGCGAAGTTGATTTCGGTGACGGTCTTAAAATCACGATGGTTCGTATTCCGGCAGGTGAGTTTATTATGGGCAGCGACAGCGATACACCGCAGGAGCAGCCGCGTCATAGCGTTAGAATCGACTCTCCCTTCTGGATGTCGGAGTCGGAAATCAATAACGCACTGTACTTCAAATTCAATCCCGATCATAACGCCAGTGTTTTTGACCAGCAGTGGAAGGATCATGTGCGCCTCGGTTATTATGCCAACTACAACGAACAACCCGCCGTACGCATGAACTGGAACGAGGCCCGCGCATTTTGTGAGTGGGCCTCCCGGCAAAGTGGATCGAAATTCACCCTGCCCAGCGAAGCGCAGTGGGAGTGGGCCTGCCGCGCCGGTAGCGGTTCAGCTATGTTCTTCGGTGATAAGACAGACGATTTCAGTCAGTTTGCCAATCTGGCCGACAACTCTATTCAGAAGTTCGCTGTCAGTGGTGTCAATCCGGTGTTTAACCCTAAACTGGTCGGTAATCCACTGTTCGATTTTATACCCCGTGTCTCTGAATTCAACGATAAGCAGTTCTTAATTACCGGCACAAAACAGTATCGTCCAAACCCATGGGGATTATATGATATGCACGGTAATGTAGCTGAATGGACGCGCAGCGATTATGTCGGCTATCCCTATCGGCACGACCGCAGCAATTCCATGAATGCCACATCCAGAAAAACAGTCCGCGGCGGATCTTTCTTTGATCGTCCGCATCGCGCCACTTCAAGCTGGCGCTATGGTTATTTGCCATGGCAGAGGGTTTTCAATGTCGGCTTCCGTGTTGTGATCGAGGAATAAAAAACTCGCGCTTAAAACAGATTGCCCCGATCAGCATCAGACGAGTTGCTGGAGCGCGTCGGTTTTGCCGCACTTTAAAAAAGAGAGGCCCTTATGAATACTGCAGACAGAAAAGATAATAACACGATACAAGGGGCCTATGAAACTGCGTTGCGCCACTACTCTCAGAGAGATTATCTCACCGGCATTGATATCGGCTTTAAATATGTCGGCGGACATGCAACCGACAGGTTGGCAATCCGTTTTCATGTGCGCGAAAAACTGCCCGTTTCTGCCCTCGAATCGGCGGAACGCTTTCCTTCCGAAATAGAGGGCTTTCCGGTGGATGTGATTCAAGGCAACTACGCTCTAGGTGCCCTGCAGCCCGGTATTGTCCCGGAAAGTGTCAATCGGACAAGACGTTTCGGCACTCTGCGCCCCGGCATCAGTGTCGGCAATGCCAACGTCACCGCAGGCACCCTCGGTATGTTTGTCGAAGATATGCGCAGCGGCAAACCGGCGATACTAAGCAATTGGCATGTGCTGGCCGGTTCCGCCTCGGCACAACGCGGAGATCCAATTCTGCAGCCCGGCCCGCATGACGGAGGCTGGGGCGAACGCGATACCATCGGCATACTTGAACACACGTTGCTTGATGAAAATGGCGACGCCGCCGTGGCATTGCTCAATAAAAAACGTAAAATCAATCCCGAAATACTTGACCTCGATGTTGTGCCCGACAGCCTCGCTGATCCTGAACTCGGCGACGAAGTCGTCAAATCAGGGCGAAGCACGCGGGTCACACATGGACGTGTGGACGGAAAAGGACGCTACTTCATTCACTATCCGGTGGGACGGATCGGCATCGACGGATTCATCATTATACCGAAAAGCGGCGATGAAAAAATTGAGATATCAACCGGCGGCGACAGCGGATCAATCTGGCTGAAAGCCGGAACGTCCACCGTACTCGGCATCCATTTTGCGGGTGAGACCGATCCATCTCCAACAGCGGAACATGCGCTAGCCTGCTATGCCCTCAGAGTTTTTGAGAATCTGCAAATACGTCCTTGGACCCGTCAGAAGCACCATATGACCGTTGCCCCCGCACTCGCGCCGAAACTGTAGGGGGGCACCCTGTGCTTGTCAGGCTGCCTGTTCGCCATATTAGCCGCTACAACGGTGGAAGCCTTGGCGAAGAGTGAATCCCGCGCAACTGCAAGGCGTAATCTGAGACCTCGCCGTGTTCCGGGATAGAATATACCGGCTGCATTGCCGAAATTGATACAATCGCTCTGATTGTTGAAAGAAAAGGATCGATAATGTCGTCAAATATCCAGCATGAGCGTTTGCATAAGATACATCAGACTATCCGTGCCCGATCCGGTGTAAATCGAAAAATTTTGGCCGACCGACTGGAAGTAAGTACAAGAACAATTCAGCGCGATATTGATTTTCTGCGTAACCGTTACTGCGCACCGATCGAATTTTCGGCAGAGCGGGGTTATTTTTATAGTGAACCGGAGTGGGAACTTCCTGCTGTCAGACTCTCGGAACGTGATCTTTTTGCGCTTTTGATTGCGCGTCGGGCAGTAGAGCTGTATCGCGGATTGCCGGTGGCCGGGAGTCTGAACCGTATATTCAGAAAAATCGCCGGGACTCTCTCCGATAAGATTGATGTCTATCCGGATTATCCACCGGAAAGACATCTCAGTTTCGCTCCTGAACCGCTGCTTGAAGTCGATGAAAGGGTTTGGAGTCGTCTGTTAGGAGCGATTAGAAACAAGTGCTCAATTCAGATGCAGTACGCCAGTCGCAATTCGGGAGGAATCAGGAAAAAGCAGGTCGATCCCTATCACATTATCAACATGCAGGGAGACTGGTATTTTTATGGATGGGACCATATGCGGGATCGTGTCAGTCAATTTCTGTTGCACCGTGTCAAAAGCATTCGTATTTTAAAAATCAGTTTTGAAATTCGCGATGATTTTGATATCAACAAAATCACGGAAAGCAGCTTCGGTAGTTTCGGCAGCTCTGAAAAATTAAAGACAGTCCGTTTGATAATTACCGGAAACATGGGTGAACTGATGGCGGAAAGGCAATTCCATCCGCAGCAAAGCGTCACACCGGCCAAGGGTGGATTTGAGATAAGATTCCCGGTAAGCGCGGCGGGAAAACGACCATTTTATAACGTCATTCAATGGATATTGAGCATGGGTCGTGATGTTGAAATTCTGGCGCCGCAACAGCTTCGGGAGCTGGTGCGTGATGAAATTCTCGCTATGAAAAAAAACATCGAAAAATAATTTGCAGTGACACGTTTTGTCACTGTTGGTGTGGTATGCTAACAGCAAAGATACGAATTTTGATTTGAGAAAATAATGGATAAAGAGAAAAAATATTATGCCCACTCCTTGAAAGATCGGCCTAAAGAAGAATGGCAGCCATTGGAAGAGCATTTGGAGAATGTTGCAAAACTTGCGGCAGAATTTGCCAAATCGTTTGGTGGCGAAGAGTGGGCTCGACTGGCTGGTCTGTGG
>JAGYOL010000047.1 GCA_018399555.1 Kiritimatiellia bacterium
CGACAACTCGCTCAGAAACGCCTCCGGCCTGATCACCGGCGCCAACAAAGCCGATACGCACATCAGAAACGTTGCTATCAACCGCGACACAAAAATTGAAATTTTCGAGGACATCGTAACCGTAACCGCCGGTGACAGCTGCCCCCGCTGCGGAGCTGAAATGCAGATGAAACGGGGTATCGAGGTCGGGCATGTCTTCAAGCTCGGCACCAAATACTCCGAGTCTTTCGACGCAACTTACCTGAATTCCGCCGGAGAGAGTCTCCTGATGGTTATGGGCTGCTACGGTATCGGAGTCACCCGTACCCTGCAGGCTGTGATCGAGCAGAATAATGACAAAGATGGCATCATCTGGCCAATTTCAACCGCTCCCTTCGCCGTCACCATTCTCAATCTGGACCCCACGGACAGCAGTGTCAATGAAATTGTCAGTGCTCTGGATCGGGAATTGACTGCCAACAACCTTGATGTATTCATTGATGACCGCAATGAAAGGCCCGGCGTGAAATTCAAGGATGCCGACCTGATCGGCTGCCCCCTCCGTGTGGTTGTCGGTTCGCGCGGTCTCTCGGAAAACCGCGTCGAAATAAAGGCACGCCGCGACGGAGAGATGCTGAATCTTCCGCCCGAACAGACTGCCGCCGGCATTCTGAATCTGGCGCAGCAACTCAATGCGGCATGTGAGGCGTGATATCTTTCCCATAAGGCAAAAAAAACAGGAGAAATTATTATGAACGAAGAGATTAAATTTGAGTCCGGGGTTTCGCTGACAAAAAAGGAGCTTGTGGCCTGGATTGCGGCCCATCAGGATGTGGCCGACACAAATCTGTCACATCAGCAGATTCATATGATTGTGCAACTGGTGCTGGACGGTATTGTCGGTGCCCTCAATCAGGACAAACATGTTGAATTCCGCGATTTCGGCGTCTTTGAAAAGGTGACCCGCAAAGGCCGCATCGGCAGGAATCCGAATAAACCTGAGAATGAAGTGCGCATCCCCAACCGCCAGGTTATTAAATTCAAGCCTGGCAAACGCATGCGTGAGATGCTCAACAACCCGGAGCCCACCCCGTTGTGAGTTCATCAGGGCTTTGGGGCATTGCTCACCTCTGCGTAGACTTATTTCATAAACCACAAACCGACATGAATAAACCCAAAACATCTTTCGCTCCGCCGCGCGGTATGCGCGACTTTTATCCTGCGGATATGCGGCAACGCAATCTCGTCTTCGACGCCTGGCGAGGGGCTGCGCTTGCTTACGGCTTTGAACCTTATGACGCCTGTGTGGTCGAATCACTTGATCTGCTGCAGCGTAAAAGCGGCGAGGAGGTGGCGGAGCAGATATATCATTTCGAGGATAAAAGCGGGCGCAGGCTGGCGCTGCGGCCGGAGATGACTCCAACTCTGGCACGCATGATCGCCGCCCGCCAGGGGGCTCTTAAATTCCCGCTCAAATGGTTCACTCTCGCACAGTGCTTCCGCTATGAACGCATGACCCGCGGACGCAAGCGTGAGCACTATCAATGGAACCTGGACATCGTCGGAGAGGCCGCTCTCTCCGCCGAACTCGAAATTCTGGCTGCTGCGGTTGCAGCGCTCAAGGCGATGGGCCTGACCGATAAAATCTACAATATCCACGTCAACAACCGCGCCCTGCTCGCGGAACTGCTGGCGAAATCCGGCATCTCTGAAAATCATCATGCTGCGGTTTTTCTAGCCCTGGATAAGCGCGGCAAAACAGGTGATGACGAAATCAAGGCACTGCTCGAAAAAGAGGGTCTGCCAGCTCAGGCAATCACAGAAACCTTCAACCTGCTGGCCGTTGAATCACTTGAGCAGGCCGCTGAACTGGCCGGTCCGGAGTCGCCCGCCATAGCAGCATTGAAAGAGCTTTTCGAACTGGCGGAAATCTACGGGATCTCTGCAAACCTGCGCTTCGACATCTCGGTTATTCGCGGTCTGGCCTATTACACCGGCATTGTATTTGAAGCCTTCGATGCGAAAAGGCAGTTTCGTGCAATCTTCGGCGGCGGTCGTTATGACAATCTGCTGACGGCTGTGGGGGGCGCACCTACTCCGGCCGTCGGTCTCGGCTTCGGCGACGTTGTAATCATGGAGATTATCAATGAATATCAAAGCGCGACAGAGGCGGATAAACGCAACGGTGTGATTGTCGGTTATATGTTCCCGGAACAACGCTGCAGTGCCATGCGGCTCGCGGACAGCCTGAGGAGCCAGAGATGTAATGTTGATCTGATGCTGACAGCACTAAAGCCAAAACAATTTTTCACACGTGCCGGCAACAGCAGTGCCGCCGAGGCCGTTTTCATCGGTCCGGACGATGTTGAACGCGGTTTTGCCTATCGCAAGGATCTTGCAACCCGCCATCAGAGGGAAATAGCTCTCAGCGGAAGGACTTGAGTTATGGAGAGCCGATCAATTCAAACGCTGCATATAATCTGCTATAAATGGGGAACGCTGTACTCAGCCGAATATGTCAACATTCTAGCAGCAATGGTCGCCAGGCATTTATCGTGGCCGCATACATTCCATTGCATTACGGATTCCCGCGACGGGCTTGCCGCGGGGATCGAGGTTCATGAACTTCCCGATCTCGGATTCGAGGGTATCTGGCGGAAGCTGATGACTTTTAAGAATAACTTCCTGGGATTACAGGGAGAGTTTGTTGTCAGCATCGATATTGACGTGGTGATAACAGGTTCACTCGACTTCCTTGCCGAGCATCCGAAAAAGGATTTCATCATTGCGAAAAACTGGGTTAAAGGCGGAACACGGGGAAGCGGCAGCCTTTACCGGCTCAAGGTCGGATCGCATACTGAAATATGGGATGATTTTATTGCGGACCCCGAACAGGCGATCGACCGCTTTCATGGTAAAAACCGACTGGTCGGCGAGCAGAACTGGCTCAACACTCACTTTGACGCTTTTGAATACTTCCCTGAAAACAAAGTGGTTTCATACAAACGTCACTGCAATGCCAAAGGCAGAGTTCTGGAAATTTGCGGCAGAGAAATTATCAACACCGCCAATTTCGGCTGTGCTGTTGTTCCGGATGAAGCCGCTCTCGTTTCATTCCATGGCGATCCCTCTCCTCTCCAGGTTGCCGAAAAGCGGTTCGGAAGGTGGAGACATGCTCCATTTGTCAAAGAGCACTGGCACCTGTAAGCCGAGATGCGGGGAGACAGGAAAATGAGAGATCTCTATATCCATATCGGGACACATAAGACAGGAACGACAACCATTCAGCAGGCGTTACGGGGCGTACCCAAGGCAGCCAGAAAAAAAGAGGGGTGGCAACGCATCGGGATGCCTGAAACAGCCAGGCATCTGCAGCAATCTGAAAGATATGATAAACCTCTTGTTGCGCAACTCAGGAGAGAGCTCGATAAATCGATTCGGAAAAGTGCCGGCCACTGCGCCGACAATGTGATTTTGAGCAGCGAGTCGTTAAGCGGATTTCCGGTCAGGGGCTATGCAAACAACGCTCCCGTTTGCGCAATGTTGCGCGATGCGACAGATCACTTGAATGTTAAAATCATAATCTATCTGCGTCGTCAGGACAGTTTTGTGGAATCGATGTACACCCAGATGATCCATGAGGGACTCAATCTGTCATTCCCCGAATTCTTAAAGAACTTTGATTCCTCTGATGCGCTTGATTATGCCTGTATGCTGAGCAATTTGCGCAACTGTTTCGGTGGCCGGAATGTGATCGTCAGATCTTACCACGCAGCCGCCTCGCAAGGTTTGCTGGAAGACTTCGGAAAAATAATAAACAGCCCGTCGTTAAAAGATTTGAGTTTAAATGATAACAATCCCAGCTATTCCCGCAAAGCTCTGGAGATAGCCAGAACATGTAATCCATTCCTTGACAAAGAGGAGAGAGTGATACTGCGGCGTGCGCTTCAAGCGACAATGCCGAAAGGCAGAGGCATCCCATTCGGATTTTTCACGAGTGAGGAACGTATGATATTTCTGCGACGACATCAATTATCAAATCAGAAGGTTGCGAAAGATTATTTTAATGGAGACTTTGGCAAGCTTTTTCCGATGCCGGCGGCAGCCACACCTGCACCGTCTCAGGAACCTCTTTCATACGAGGATGTCGCAAAGCTCATAACGCAACTTTTTCATCAAGGCCAATTATCAAGCCCGCCGTGCCGTCAAAACAAACTCCGCCGCAAAGCTGCGGATATCATCTGCCGCGCCTTTCTGCATAAAAACCGTCAAACATGATGACGATGTGATCACAGCAGCAAGAACATCGAGCACTTTTCACCATTTCCACGCAGGAAGCCACTCCGAAAGCATTGATTCCGGAGTGCCGACCCACATTCTTACTTTGTTGCGTTTGCAGAGATACTCATACATCAAACGCAAACAGAGGTCCACGGTCAAGGGATTGACAGTGTGATCCATAGTTTTATGCAGTGCTCCCGCTTTCTGTCCTGAGGTAGGAGGTATGGTCACATTGTCGGCAAGTTCCGCTTTGTTCATGGTCTGATAAAAATATCCCGAACCGGCAAACCCATCAACACCGCAGAATACAATATTCCGATATCCCAGATCATATGCCAGCATGGCCGCAAAAACCATGCTGGCGCGTTTTCGGAAAAACAAATCGTAACTCAGTCCGTTAAATCCTTTTTTAATGGCTTCGTAATTCTTGAAAAGAAGCTCAAGCTGAGGCTGATCGGCAACTGTGTAGTAGGCAGGGACTGAAATCGGCAATTCATAATCTTCAATCAGTTCAGATATATAATTAAGAACATCCACATCATACCCGGCCTCCGCCTTCATAAGAACCGCGGTATTTTTATAGTCACCCGCTCTGGCCTTCAAATTGTCGAGGATGAGAAACTTATACTCGGCAAGTCTTGGGGTTTCAAAGGCGTAATAACTGGGAACATGGGGGTGGACCACCCAGCTGTTCACTCCAATGGAATCATGCCCGGCAACCGCTTCCCACTCCCGGCTTCCCAGGGTGGCAACCGATGCTCCGGAACCGAAAACAAAAACAGTATCTGAACGTTTACAGCCCTGCAGATTCTTCAACGCTGCGGGTTTTGTGTTTAAACGGGCACAGACTTCACACTGGACGGCCCTGGATTTTAAAGACTCATTCCTGATTTTTCTTTTCAGCTTCCAACCATTCAGCATTTTAAACCACCTCTAAATCTGACCTCGAACCTGTTTGAGTTGATCCGGCATACCGACATCAAACCAGTCGCCGTCCAGCGGATATGCGCCTAAAGCCAAATCCTTCTCCAGCGCTGTCTCAAAAAGTTTTGTGATTGGAAAGAACTCATCGCATGGGATTTCCGCCAGTGCCGCCGGCGAGAGAACATACACACCGGCATTAACACACTTTGTTATCAGAGGCTTTTCATTAAGATCGGTGATGCGCCCGTTGTCAAACTCAACACAGCCGAACGGTACCTCATGAGAGTAATGATGAATTCCCATCGTGGCATAATAATCATGCTCTTCGTGAAATAAAAGCATCTGCGCAATATTCGCCTCCAGCATCACGTCGCCGTTCAAAAGAACAACAGCATCTGATATGGAATCAGGCAGCAGGGAAAGCGCACCTCCCGAACCGAGCGGAGAACTCTCTTTCAGATATGCGATAGAGCATCCCCATTTTTCGCCATCTTCAAAATATTCCTCGATCACATGAGAAAGGTGATTAACCGCGATATACACAGTTCTGATTCCATAGCTGATCAAGTGAAGAATCAAATGTTCCAGAATGGGGCGTCCGGCGACCTTTAACATCGGCTTGGGAATCTTTTCCGTCAATTTGCCCAGCCGCGTGCCTTTGCCACCGGCCATAATTACGGCGGCATTAGGTTTTATATCATTGCCAAGCAGACAGTGCAGAGTGTGAATGCCCTGCAAACGTCCCTTGGAATCAACAATCGGTATCTGCCCGATAAAGTGGGCCTGCATCAACGCCAGCACGTCGGAGCGGGTCGCTTCCGGGCCGACAGATATGAAATCAGCGGTGTAATATGGTTTGATTGCCTCATGCAAAGAGGCCCCTTTGATGATAGCTCTGCGGATATCGCCGTCTGTGATAATGCCCTTCACAATCTCGCCGCTGCGCACAACAGCACTGGCATTAGCCGTTTCGTCAATACGGCTCATCGCCTCCAACAGAGTTGCGGCAGGATCTATGCAATACTTACTGTACATGACTGTTTCTCTCCGAAATCAAGGTCTCCGCAAAACAAAAATCCATAATGGTGTCGATATCAAGCGAGCGCTCCGCCGGCATAACATAAGCCGCTGACTTTCCTGGTATCACCAATCGCTTTTCCTCTGACATCAAAGAAGTTGTAATGGCATAAACCGCCCCATTTAGAACATAAACCGGATTGAGTTGCTGACGTGACAAAGCCATTTCGTTCTCACGGAAAGGCAGCAGACTCCCCTGATCTGAAATAGAAAACATCCATTCGGGATGTTTGGCTGACACTGTCACGGAAACAGAGGTGCCATATCTGGAATTCAAGCAGCATTCTATGGCACCGTCGATATCTTCAGCAATCCTCAGAGGTGAAGTGGGCTGCAGCAGAACAACGACATCATATTGTTCATCCAGCGCATTAACGGCATGAAAAAGAGGCGCGATGCCAGGCGTATCATGGCCGGCCAGTTCCTCAGGGCGAACAAATGGCACATCACAGCCGAACTCCCTGGCGACCGCAATGATTTCCATATCATCCGACGAAAGCACGCAGCGGTCGATGTAACGTGACTCCCCGGCTGCTTCTACCGTCCAGGCCAGCAGTGGTTTTCCAGCCAGCAGTCGGATATTTTTGCGTGGCACCCCCTCCGAACCTCCCCGAGCCGGAATGATTGCCAGAATTCTTTTATCCTTATACATAATGACACCTCAACAAATATCAAAAAAATGTTTCCTGAGCAGATCACTTTGCTCCACTGATGCAAGAACCTTGACAATAGCCGCGGCCGTCCCCTCTTTTTCAAACGGGTTAGGCATTCCGGCAACCGCTGTAACAAACGATGGGCTCAAGGCCTTTTCCAAAGCCTTTATGATATCCTCCCTGCAGGCAGCACAATCAATCACACTGTATGCGCGCAGACGCCCTTTCTGACGATCGCCTATGTTTACCGTCGGTTTACGAAAAGCCGGAGCTTCCAGAATTCCACTTGAACTGTTGCCGACAACCGCCGCACACAAACTCATCGCGGAAAGGTATCGGAGTGCGCCGAGCGAATGCGCCACCAGGCAGCGCCCCCGGTTGCGCGCCGCATATTGAGAGAGCCGTCTGTTGATCACAACTCCATCGGTGTCCGAATTTGCAGCGGTAAAAATAATTTTACACCCCGGAAAGGCATCCAATGCGCCCGTCAATATATCAGCCTGCTCTGCCGAAGAGGAGTTCGTCAAAGTCTCCGGGTGATATGTCACCAGCAAAAAGGGCCTGTCCAACTCAAAGTTCAGCGCAAGTTCAAGCTCGCTTTTGTTCAGCAGAGAGATACTGCGAATATTCTCAACTCCCAACGCGCCGACATTGAAAATCATGGACGGATTTTCTCCCAGCTGAATGATACGCCGGCGGTACTCATCACAGCAGGGAAAATGCAGATGGGACATTTTGGTGATAGAGTGTCTGAACGCCTCGTCAAGAGCCCCTTCGGTTACCTCTCCGCCATGAATATGGGCTACAGGAATACGCTGAATCTGTGCTGCGGCTGCCGCACAGAAAGTTTCAAAACGGTCACCCAGAACAATCAGAATATCCGGGCGCATTCTTCCAAGTGCCTCACCGTACCCGGACATTGCCAGTGACATACTGTTACAGACACCCTGCCGGGTATCATCAAACTTCAGTATATCAATACACTCATCTGCCGAAAAACCGTCTTGTTCAATTTCCTGTACGGTTCTGCCATAATCATCGGACAAGTGGGTGCCGCTGACCAGCAGCCGCAGTGAAAGTCGGTCTGATTTGTCAACCAGCTCCGCCACTCCACGTAACAAACCCCATTCAGCACGCGTTGAAGTAAATATACAGATCTTACGCATCGACCAAATCATCCTTTTCATAATTACGTTCTGCACATTTGCCGATCACCTCTTCCCACTTCATAGGGGAAATACCGGTGCCGGGCCGCTTGACTGTCAGATTATCCTCACTGAAAACCTCGCCTGCGGCTATCCTTCTGGACGCAACTATGCTTTTGCGGACCTTGGCGATATTTTTAAGCTCAGAGGCCGAGGGTTGCTTGATGCCGCTCCCAAACGCCAGTTCCACATTACGGATGGAACGGACCATTTCAGCCAGTACCGGCGGTTCCACACTCAGACTGTGGTCCGGGCCCGGCAATTTTTTATCCAGTGTGAAATGTTTTTCAATCACTGCGGCACCCATAGCGCAGGCCGCGATACAGATATCAATGCCGCTGGTATGGTCGGAATAACCCACTCCCCTCAAATCGGGAAATGCGGACTTCAGAGTTTCCATGGCGCGCAGATTAACGTCACACATGGGTGTAGGATATTCCGAATTACAATGAAGCAACACAACCATAGCGCGTGGAGTACCCGCATACTCCAGAACTTCCAGAGCCCTTTGAATCTCTTGGAGGTCAGACATTCCGGTGGAAAGAATAACTTTCTGTGCCAGCGAACCGATTTTGCGCAAACAAGGCAGATTCGTTATTTCGCCTGATGGAATCTTCCATATGCGCAGACCGAGTTGCGACAGAAAATCAACTGCTTTCAGGTCGAAAGGAGAAGAGATAAATTCGACACCGCTGCGCTCACAGACCCTCTTCAATTCACAAAACTCATCATTTGTGAGTTCAAGTTTACGGAGCATTTCCAGCTGACTTTCCTCCCTGCCTGTCGATTGCATCTGATAATCCGCCTTCTCTGCGGATTCAACCACCAGATCCTCGGCCTTGAACGTCTGGAACTTCACCGCATCCGCCCCCGCTTCCGACGCAGCGTAAATCATCTCGCGCGCACAGGCAATAGAGCCGTTATGATTAACCCCTGCCTCCGCGATTATATAAGGTCTGTCTCTCATCAGAGTGCGTTTCCTCTTGAACAATCCCCTGCCGGGCGCACAAGGCTCCCGGCTTTTACAAAAAAGCCATCCGGCAAATCAACACCTTGTACAACGGTGGCTCCTGATCCGATAAAGCAGCAATTTCCTATCCTGGCGGCACCGTTGACAACAGCTCCGGTGGACACATGCGTATAATCACCAACAACCGCATCATGTTCCACAAGAGAGCTGGAATTCAGGATACAGCCAGCCCCGATTAAAGCATTGGCATTTACAACTGCATTGTGCATGACAATCGATCCGCTGCCGATCTCAGCATGTCCGGAAACATACGCACGCGGCGAAACAATAGTCGGCAATAAATAACCGAGCTCGTTTAATCTGTTAAACAACTTCAGTCTCACTGCAACATTTCGAATTTGTCCCACCCCGACAAAAGCATACTTATATTGCTGCCGCAGAAGAGCCATATCTTCATCGCAACCCAGCAAGGGATAACCGAGCAAACCGCCCGGTTCCTTGTCTGGAACCTTGTCCACAATTCCGGCAATTTCAAAGCGGCCATCCTGCTCTATGACATCTATGCAGGAGTGACAGTGTCCGCCGGCACCAATAATAATTATATGCGGTCTACTCATGCTTCCTGACTCCGCTGGGCAGATTAACAACACGATCCTGCAGCCATCCGGAATTACTCAGATCATCGCATCGGCAACCTGCATACATCTTGAGTTCGTTCATCAGTTTCCAGATCGGGCGCGTCATTATCCCGACTCTGTTGGTCTCTTCCAGAAAACGATCTCTCTGACTTTCAGAGTCGAGAACAATCGCATTAAGCCAGTAGTTGCTTGTGCATTCCGGGCCCTCTTCAAAAAAATCGGCCCATCCTGATTCAGCAAAAAACCTTTGATAAATACCGGCAAGTTCACGTTTGTCATCAAGATAAGCGGGTAGATGTTGCAGCTGGGCACATGCCAAGGCCGCATTAAGGTTGGGCATTCGGTAATTATAACCGATCATATCATGTTCAAACGCCCACTGGTGCGGAACTTTGGCTGTCGTAGTTAAATGCTTGGCTAAGTTTGCAACTCTGTCATCATTGGTCACGATGGCACCACCTCCCCCGGAAGTAATTATTTTGTTGCCATTGAAACTCAAAACTCCCAGCTGACCGAAACTGCCGCAGTGGCGTCCGCCGCAGATGCTGCCCAATGCTTCAGCCGCATCCTCGACCACCGGAATGCCCCATTTGCGGCCGATATCACAGAGTTCCTCTATGCGGCATGGTAACCCGAAGGTATGCATCGGCATTAAGGCCGCAATTTTCCGTCCGCTTTTTTTATTGAACACTCCATTTTCACATCGTTCGGCATTTTCTTCCAGAAATTGCGACACCCTGTCCGGCGACAACCCCATCCGATCACGATCAACATCCAGAAAAACTGGAAAAGCCCCGTTATACACAATCGCATTGGCGGTAGCCACGAAGGTCAGCGCCTGTGTAATAACTTCAGAGTCCGCGACAACACCGGCCAGACGTAAAGCCACATGCAAAGCAGCCGATCCATTGACCGTCACAACAGCATGTTTGACACCGAGATAATCAGCCAGTTCTCTTTCAAACCGATTAACATACTCGCCGACACTGGACACAAATGTCGATTCGATCGCATGCAGAACCAATTCTTTGTCATATGAACCAAACCGGGGCTCATGCAAAGCAATTTTACCGTCGGTACCATATAACGACCTGATTAAACTGATTAGATCATCAAACATAATTATCTTTTATTCTATCGCATAAAATGATTTGAACCATGCAGCGAAATGCGCCAACCCCTGATCTAACGGCACTTCAGGGCTATACCCCAGTTTGCATCTGGCGAGAGAAATATCCGCGTAGGTTTTATAAACATCGCCGGGTTGCATCGGCAGCATCTCGATCTCCGGGGAAACTCCTAGAAATTTGCTGATCAAATCAATAAAATCCGTGAGCCTTTCAGAGGCGCCGCCGCCTAAATTAAAAATCTCGTAAACTTCCAGTTGATTAGCGGTCAAAGCCGATTTTACCCCGCTGATGATATCATCAATATAAGTGAAATCGCGATGCATATCGCCGTTGTTGAAAACTTTGATCGGCTTGTTGTTAATCATAGCTTCTGCAAACAGCCAATATGCCATGTCGGGACGACCCCACGGACCATAAACGGAAAAGAACCTCAATCCGATTGTCTGCAAGCCGTACAGAGTGGCATAGGTGTAACTCATCAACTCACAGGCCTTCTTCGTCGCCGCATATAAACTCACCGGCCGGTCAACACCATCCTTTTCATGAAAGGGTATCTTTGTGTTACCTCCGTATACACTGGAACTTGACGCATAAACCAGACGATCAATCTTTGCATGACGACAAGCCTCAAGAATGTTGAGATGACCCTTGACGTTAGTCTCCTGATATATGAAAGGATGATCAACCGAGTAACGGACTCCCGCCTGAGCAGCCAGATGGCATACTCTGTCAGGTTTGTATCGTTGCACCGAAGATTTTATCGCAACATAATCCGAGATGTCTCCGCGGATTGACTCAAATCCGGCGTATCCCTGCAGAACAGCATTGCGGGCCTCTTTCAAGCTGACATCATAATAATCATTGAAATTATCAAAGCCCAGTACATCGCAGCCCTCTTCCAGCAGTGCCCTGGCTAAATGGAAACCGATAAACCCCGCCGACCCGGTAATTAAAATTCTCATCGAGCAGTAATCTCACTTTTCAACTTAATCACAAAAAGATTTTCCGATTCATCAATCTTTGCTTTTATCATCCTCAGCTCTCCTTAGAACGGTTTTATTATTTCATAAATGCTGCCGCATGGCAATCCCGCGAAACAACTTGATAATTTTGAACCCTTGTTTTTTGTGACAGGAGTTGAGAGAATGCAAAGGATAAATCTGTTATTTTAATTAAGACCCGTTGTTAAAAGCCGTTCGGAGTCGCGGACTCATCACGCAATGTTTTCCCGACTCTCTGCCGGGCGTACGTACTGTCTCGACACACCCTGCGCCCGGCAACCGTACCGGGTCTACAAACAGAAAAGAGTCGTGAAATGATAAAGATAATATTGATGATCTGGATTGCCCTGACGCTCTGCGGCTGCCGTAACTCTCTGTTGAGCAACAGCAGATGCCTGGTCACTAAACGATTATACGGCTGCACGCCGACCGGCAAAAAGGTTGACCTCTACACCATAAGCAACAACGCCGGCATGGAAATCAACGTCATGACTCTGGGAGCAACCCTGATCACCGTCAAAACCCCGGATCGACATGGAGTCTCTGATGTCATCACGCTGCATAAAAACTCATTCGACGAATATTGGCAGGGCCACCCCCTGCTGGGCTCTGTCGTAGGAAGGTACGCCAACCGTATCGCCAAGGCCGGTTTCGAGATTGACGGTCAACACTTTCAACTTGAAACCAACGCCGGGAAACACCATATCCATGGTGGCGGGCGGGAAAACGGCTTCGCCTGGCAGATTTGGCAGGCACAGCCATTCCATGACCGCGACGCTGCCGGAGTGCGGCTGCAACTCACCAGTCGTGACGGCGCTGCCGGATTTCCCGGCACGCTGAAGGTCTCAGTTGTTTACATGCTGACCGACGACAACCGCCTGATCATGGATTATCGTGCGACAACCGATAAACCGACGCATCTCAATCTGACCAACCACGCCTACTGGAATCTCAGCGGCGTCGCCAGCGGTTCGGATGTCAGCGGACATGAGCTTCTGCTCAACGCCGATTATTATCTGACTGCCGGAAGTGACAAAATTCCAACCGGCGAAATCACCCCGGTGGCGGGCACACCGATGGATTTCCGGCAAACTCAGCCGCTCGGAGTCCGCGCCTCTCAGACCGAATACGGTTTTTATGATCACTGCTATGTTCTGAATAAACGCGACTCCCAGGCACTGACCTTCTGCGCACGCGTCACAGAACCGGACAGCGGACGAATCATGGAGATATGGACCACCCAGCCCGGAATGCAACTCTTTACCGGTAACCAAATGGGTGTCTGCTTTGAAACTCAGCACTATCCCAATACACCCAATGAACCCGCATTTCCCGCAACTCTACTGCGTCCGGGTGAAGAATTCCATGCCGTCACCATACATATGTTCGCCGGATTGAAATAAAAAACACCAAACATTCGCTTCCTTTTTGTTTATCTATTTGATATTCTTTTTATTCTTTTTTGAAAGAAGTGAGGATTTTCTCGATGGACGCAACCCTGACCTTTGCCGATGCAGAGTCAAACTTTGTAACACTGCTTGATTCCAAGCCACTGCAGGTAAACGACTTACTGGCTCTGATCCACTCTGTGCCGGTGAAAAGCAACGGCAAAAACGAGGAGTGGGCCGTTATTCTGGCGCAGGAGCTGATCGACAACTCGGACTTCGACGGACTCTATCTGCTTTTCAAGAGTTGCAGCGGACAGTTTCTCAATACTCTGGGTATTGATGGAATCGTCAACGACCTGAAACGTGTCTGCAAGGAGCGGCTGAATCTGGCATTTATCGACTCGATCGAATTCAAATCGCAGCCGCTGGACAAATCCTTCCGTGAGCTGGACACCCTGCTGGCACTCGCTCCCGGGGTGCAGGTTATCGACAAAACCTGGGGCTTCGGTGTTGTCCGGAAGCTGGACAATTTCTACAAGCGTGTCACATTGGATTTCAATGCTCGTTCCGGACACAACCTGACCTTCAAAACCGCCGCCGAAACACTGACCATCGCGCCGCCCGATCACCTGCTGACGATCCAGGCCAACCATCCTGATGAACTTGAACGGCTGATCAGGGAAGATCCCGCCGCTCTAGTGAAGTTGACGATCAGGAGTTTCGGGCGCATGCCGGTGGCCAAACTTGAAACGACACTGATTGAAAAGCAGCTCTTTGCGGCCTCCGACTGGAAGAGCTTCTGGGACAACGCCCGCAAAGCTCTGAAAAAAGACCCGCTGATTACAGTGCCGGCCAGGCGTAATGAGTGTATCGAAATTTTAGATCAGGCTGCCGCCTATGACGGGGAGTGGTTTGAGCAGTTTGGAGAAGAAAAAGAGCCGCGCTCGATTCTTATTTCTTTAATTGAACTGCGCACTCTGCAAAAGCTGGATACGCTTGATGACAAACAGTCGGGAATTGTCAATGACCGGCTCAGTTTCGCGATCCGCGGAGCTGACAACACCGATGCGGCCCTCTATGCGCAACTGGTCACCTTCTCCCATCAAAACAATATTCAGCCGGAGTTTGCCGACCCCACCTCCAACGGAAGAGTGCTTGACGATCCGCTCAGCCACCTGTGGGAAAACCGACGTTTTATCAGAGCAGCAGAAAATCTGTCGGTCAGAGATGTAACCGCCATGGTGGAGTTTCTGCTCTCAGAGGGTGATTCAGCTGTGGAAAAACTGCTGAACGCACTTGACCTTATGCCCTACAACCTTCTAAGTGAAACCCTGCTGGCTCTGCGTGAATATCCGCAGACAGCCGAGACCTGCCGCCGCATTCTGCGATCACCCAAGGCGCCGCCCCCGCTGATAAGCTGGATTTTCCGGTACCGTAACGAACTCGCTGACTGGGATCTGCCGCCGCTCATGGAACTGCTACACCACGCAGTCGTTGTCGTGGAAAGCAATTTAACCGGCGAGGATCTGCGCATGCAGAATTCACTCAAAAAACTCTTTGCCAGTTCTAAATGGCTAAAAGCGATCTTCAACGAACTGAGCGAAGCTCATCGTCAACTTCTTTTCGAGAGAATCCAGGCTTCGCCGGCCTGGGATCCTTCCAATCACCGCACGTTACTCGCGCGCATGATCAAGCTGGATGCAACACTGGCCGCCCGCAAGCGTGCCGTACAGGGAGCAGATACAGCTCCGGAGCGGCTGACCTCTTGGCGCTCTCTGGCCGAGCGTCAGATGCAGTACAAAAAGCTCATTGAAGTCGAGATGCCTAAGAACAGTAAAGATATCGCGGTAGCACGCAGCTACGGGGATCTGCGCGAAAACTTCGAGTATCAGGCCGCCAAGGACTACCAGCGTCAACTCCTTCAGCGTCAGGCCGAGATTCAGCTTGAGCTCGAAATCATCAGGGGAACTGACTTTGCAGATGTCACCGTAACTGAGGTTGCCCCGGGCACAACTGTTGAAATAGTGCTGGAAGACGGCACCTTGCAAAGCTACACCATCCTTGGCGAATGGGATCGTGACGAAGATCTGAACATTATTTCCAACAAAAGCGCGATGGCGATAAGTCTGATTGGCAAAAAAGCCGGTGATTTCACCATGATACCTATCCCGGGCGGTGCGGCCAAAGCTGAAATAAAAAGTGTCAAACCGCTCTCCGCTGAGATCAGAACATGGATTGCCGCAACACCGTCAACCAAGACCGGAGCGCATTCTTAAAACAAAACCCTTTGCTTGAATAGAGAGTGAGGTAACAGATAATGGCTGTCAAAACCAGAAAAACCGCCGACACAAAAACAAATAAGAGCAGGCAGAATACAAAAAGACGCAGCGTACCCAAAACTGCTGCTGACGTCACCGTAAAAAAAACACCGGTTAAGAAGAGCAAGTCGGCCGTAAAAACGGGCAAACCCGCTATAGGAAAAAGTTCGTCCGCCAAATCCGGCGGCGCGAAATCAACTGCGGCACGTGTGAAGACCAAACCGGTAACCGCCGGAAAAACTCTGAAAAAAACCGCAGCGGCTGCTAAGGTCACAGCAAACGCCGCACGCCGGGCCGCCACACCCGGAAAGCCCTCCGCAGCCACAGCAACCCCGAAAAAAGGGGTTAAATCAACTTCCGAACTTTTAAAAGCGATCAAAGCCCGTGATGCCGCAGCCAGCGGCAATGTTGCAAATACCGTGAAAAAAAAGGGGAAACCCAAAGCCAGCCCAAAACGTGCAAACAAGCTGGCGGTCGATACAGTCCCCATTGTGCCGGCATCCCTACAAAAGCTGGAGATTATTGAATCATCCCCGAAAAGCAAGGCGAAAAAGGCTCGTGCCAAGTTCAGTAAGTCCACCCTGGCCAAGTTCCGCAAAGAGCTGCTGATCACACGCGATCACTTCACCGGACAAACTCATGCCATGAAGTATGACGCACTGCGGCGTGACGACGAGATGAATCCTGAAGAGGACGGCACCGACGCTTTTCTGCGGCTGCAGGCTCTCAATCAGATGAACGACCAGCAGCGGGTTATTGCCGAGATTGACGACGCTCTTAATTCGATTGACAAAGGCACCTACGGTGTCTGCGAGATGTGCGGATGTCTGATCAGCAGGCAGCGTCTGACGGTGCGGCCTTTCGCCAAATTC
>JAGYOL010000048.1 GCA_018399555.1 Kiritimatiellia bacterium
AAAATCACTCGAATGACAAGAATAATTATTGTCTGTCACTAGTACTCAAATCCATCATGTTATTGCATCTTGCATCCTTTTTTTTAATGTCTGTCACCAATTTTTCTTTTTTTTAATGTCTGTCACCAATTTTTTGTTTAAATATAAGTGGGCGACGGGATCCCGCCGCCCTTTTCGGTTTATTCTGTTGCTATATCGATAGTTTTGCGTTGTTTTTTGGCCTCTTCTTTTTTCGGAATCGTCACCTTCAGGACGCCTTTTTTAAAAGAGGCTTTAGCTTTACCGGCTTCCACAGCTGCCGGCAGAGGAATTTCACGTCTAAAACTGCCGAAACTCTGCTCCCTGAGGTGCCAGTTACGTTTATTTTCCTCATGCTCTTCTTTCTTTTCGCCGCTGATCACCAACGCGTTTTCATCCATCTCCACATTGACATCATTTTTGTCCATACCCGGAAGCTCTGCCGTCAAGATAACATCGTCTTCGGTCTCGGAGAGCTCAATGCCGGGAGTGAAGATCGCTGTTTGCGGGGTTGTCATGCCCCAGCGTGGAGCCAGAGCGAAGTCGCCGAAGAAGTCATCAAACAGCCTGTTCATTTCACTTTGAAATCCACGGAACGGTTCCCAGTCCGCTCTGCGTACAGGAACTTCATCGCGTCCGCGTAATTTTGTCAATATATTATTGATAGCCATATTAACACCTCCATTCCTTAAACGCTTTTTAAACATCCGCTCAGGTAAAAAGCATAGCAAATGCCATTTATGCTAAACTTATCGTATAAGGAGGCGATATCTTAATTTTCAAATAATTGATGGGCACAAAGCAACAAAACGAAAGTCAATATAGTAACATTTTGTCACTAATTTCACATTGGTGTCGACGCTCAAATGAGTCATTTTTGCACACTTAAAATTCGGCGTTCTATCAACGACGCGGCGACAGCGGCACCGAAGCCGTTATCGATATTCACAACGGTGACACCGGCGGAGCAGGAGTTAAGCATACCCAGGAGGGCAGCCAATCCTCCGAAAGATGCGCCGTAGCCGATACTGGTGGGAACGGCGATAAGCGGTTTATCGGTTAATCCGCCCACCACTGAGGGCAAGGCACCCTCCATACCTGCCACGACAATCAGTACATCGGCTAAGCGGAATTGATTGAGGCGCTTGAGCAACCGGTGTAATCCGGCTACACCCACATCATAGACTCTGCTGACATTAATACCGAGTCGTTCGGCGGTAACGGCGGCCTCTTCGGCCACGCTGATATCGGAGGTACCGGCACAGATCACCGCGATGGAACCGTATTTTTCGGGTAGTGGTTTAACATCGCAAGTCACAATTCGGGCGAGCGGATGTGATACAGCGTCGGGCTGAATTTTCAGGATGGCGTCACTCTGTTTTTCAGAGACGCGGGTTGCCATGGCATTCTGGCCGGCCTGATTAAGTGCACGAATGATACCGACGATCTGCTCCGCGCTTTTGCCTGCGCCGAAGATCACCTCAGGCATACCGCGCCGATTGATGCGTTCATAATCAGGTACGGCGTAGTCTTCAATATTCATTTTGAGCTTCAAACCAGCAGAGCTTTATCCATCATAATTTTCAATTCACTGAGTGTCATACGGAGCTGTTCCATTGAGTCGCGATTGCGCACGGTCATGGTTCCATCATTGAGGGTTTGGAAATCGATGGTAACGCACCAAGGGGTGCCGATCTCATCTTGGCGGCGGTAGCGGCGTCCGATGGCGCCGCTATGATCCCAGAAAGAGGCATAGCGTCTGCGCAGGTGCTCGAAAATTTCACGTGCCTTCCCATAGAGTTCGGGTTTATTCTTGACCAGAGGAAAAACAGCGACCTTAACTGGGGCGATGCGTGGCTCAAGGTGCAGAACCACCCGTGAATCCTCTTTACCCTTCTCATCGACCAACTTCTGCTCCTCGTAGGCATTGCAAAGCAGCGCAAGCATCATACGGTCGACACCGGCGGACGGTTCGATGACATGCGGCACATAGCGTCCTTCAAACAGTCGGGCGACAAAATCACGGGCCTGCGAATCCTCTTTACCGAGAGTGCGCCACTTTTCGGCCACTTTGTCGGCAAAATCCGCGCGTGATTTGTCATCCATTTTTCTGGCGGCGAGTTTGAGAGTTTCATCGAAGACCTCCATAGTTTTACCGCTGTGTTTCTGGTGTTGCGAGAGGTCAAAATCTGATCGGGCGGCGATACCCTCCAGTTCCTGCAAGCCGAAGGGGAATCTGTATTCCAGGTCTACGCAGGCGCGGGCGTAATGCGCCAGTTCTTCATCAGCGTGCACACTTTCGACAAAGGATTCGGTCGGCAGGCCGCACTGGGCAACCCACTGTTTACGTTGTTCGACCCAATACTTATGCCAGACCTCCCAGCCCCAGGATTCATTTGGGGCGGATATGTCGGGATTATCCGTCAGTTTTGTTACTTTCCCGCAGATAATCTCGACGGCCTCATCCGGGCGGATAAAGTATTCAAGTTCCATCTGCTCGAACTCGCGCGAGCGGAAGGTATAGTTGCGTGGGGTGACCTCATTGCGGAACGATTTGCCGATCTGGGCGATACCGAAGGGCACTCTCTGTCGGCTGGTTGCCAGCACATTCTGGAACTGGACAAAGATAGCCTGGGCTGTTTCAGGGCGCAGATAGGCGGTGTTTTTTTCGTCATCGACTGGGCCGACGACGGTTTTAAACATCAGGTTGAAAGGGCGTGGTTTGGTCAGTTCACCGCCGCAATGCGGGCAGGGTGTGATTGTTATATCAGAGCCGGCATTGGCAAAGAGTGAATAGAGCGTATGCGCATCCATGTCGGTCAGGTTGTTATTGCAGAGTTGTTCATAAGCTGCGGTCAGAACGGAGGCATTCAGGACGGCGGGCAGATTGGGGGTTTGTCCTCTGGCCTTTCCCTTACACCAGGCCACGATTTTACTTGGGTCACCGCCACTTTGATCGAGCAGTTTGTGAAGAGTGACGCCGATCTCATTCTCATCGAAAATATCCCATATCTGATCGGCACGCATCAATTTTTTACATGATTTGCACATGGTCATAGGATCTGAGAAGGTATCCAGGTGACCGGATGCCTTCCAGACAGCGGGATGCATTATGATAGTGGCATCGAGACCTTCTACATCCTCGCGGTTGCGCACGGTTGTTTTCCACCAATCCTCTTTGATATTCCGTTTCATCTCGCAACCGAGTGGTCCGTAGTCCCAAAAACCGGGTATTCCGCCGTAGATTTCCGAGCTGTGATAGATAAAGCCACGTCTTTTGCAGAGGGATGTCAATACATCAAGGCTGGATTCGTTCATCATAAAGCATTTAATTCCTTTTAAATTTCATGGAGTGCGTTACGTTCACTTCGGGTATGCACATCTTGATCCCGTGCCTCGATGTGGCTGGCGACATTAAGCAGCATACCGACGGCTATCAGCACCGACAAAATCGAGGTTCCTCCATAACTGAAAAAGGGCAAAGCGATACCCTTGGTCGGTGCCAATCCGGTAACAACCGACAGGTTAAACATCGCCTGGAAGACGATCATAAATGTTAATCCGAAAGCGAGATAGCGTCCCAGTTTATCGGGTGCACCGAAGCTGACTGCCATACCGCAGACGAGCAAAACGGCGAAGAGCAGCACCACCACCAGAGAGAACTTCAGACCGAACTCTTCGGCCCCGATAGGGAAGACGAAATCTGTATGTGATTCAGGCAGGTAGCGCAACTTCTCAAGCGAGTAGGTATAACCGACACCGTGCAGCCCGCCGCTTTGAATAGCATGCAGTGAAGCTCTAAGGTGTTCGCCCTGTTCAATACCGGAAGAGTTCTGCACATTGAAAAGCGACTGCACCCAGGAGAAGGAGGTTGCCCAGGCCAGCACGCGTTGCAGACGGTTGCCGCCTGCAACGACGATATACCCGGCCAGTGCGGCTATACCTACGGTGGCCAGCGGCAGCAGGTGGTGCAGACTCACACCGGCCACGACCATTAGAACGACAGCCAGCATACTGATCACGATAGTGGCGCCGATATCGGTTTCCATCATCACCAAACCGGCCACCGGTGCCAGGATCGCAAATGAAAGCAGGGTTCCTCGTTTGAAGGTACCCGCTTTAGTGCCGAGTCTATCCAACCAGACTGACATAGCGACAATCATGACAATTTTTGCAAATTCGCTGGGTTGAACATTAAAAATGTACATATTCAACCAGCGCCAGCTTCCATTAACTTTTTTACCGAATGGCGGAACAAAGACAAGTATCAGAGCGACGATGATCAGCAGATACAGAAAGGTGGTCAGGGCAGGGAATTTAATAAAGCGATATCTACCTATACGGAAGCTGGTATTGACGAATTTAAAGTGGTGGTAGTCGAACTTCCTTGCCAGAAACATCATTATCAGGCCCACCACGATCCAGATCAGCTGTTTATGCAGCAGAGCATGAGGATCGTTATGGAGCCGTACAGACTGGGCTGTGCTCGCGGAAGCGAGCACGGTGATCCCGAGTCCGAGAAGCGCAAACACGGAAATCAGCAATCCTGATATCAACCCTTTGCGCATGGTTTCCCCCCGCACTCTGGAAACGGCAGCAATGTTATTTCACGCTAGGAATTTTGAGGACTGTACCTGGTTCAAGCTCAATAGAATTAAGATTATTGAGTGAAGTGATCTCTTTGGGAGAGACTCCCCATCGGATTGCCACAGCGTAGACATCCTCGCCTTCTTTCACGGTATAGGTCTGCAGGTTTTCCGGTGCAGGTTCTACAGCCGCCTCTTCGACAACTGTTTCCGGAACGCTTTCGGTGACCTCTTTAGCTGGCTGTCGGGCTGGCACTTCGCCAGCTGAATCGAGGGTTACGGGAGCGCTTTCGACGACTTTTTTCGCTTTTTCGCCGGTATTAACGGGCGGAGGGGGAAGTTTAGATGCGTCGGATTTTGATTCAGTGGAAGTTACGTTTTTAGAGGAACCGGGTATTTTAAGTTTCTGTCCGACAATAATGCGATCTGATTTAAGGTTGTTGGCCGCCATCAAAGCTGAAGTTTTGATCCCGTTCTTTTGAGCGATGATCGAAAGCACATCGCCTTTTTTGACGATATAAGTCTTACCGGGAGCACTGAGGTCAGGGGTTGAGACTTTGGGAGCCGTTACCTTGGGCGGTGTTACTTTAGCTGAGGATTTAGAGGACGCGGTGGACTTAACCGGACGCGCTTTGCTCAGATCGACCACTCCCGGCAATTGGATGACCTGTCCGATGCGCAGTCGGCGCGGTTCAAGGCCCGGATTGATTGCCAAGACATCCTGCCAGCGCAGACGATAGCGGTAGGCAACACCCGAGATTGTATCGCCTTTCTTGATGGTATAGGGGGTTGTCCGCGGCTTAGGCGGAACAACCGGTGCAGAACGAGGGGCCGGTGCGACGGTTTCGACCGGTGTAACGGTTTCAGTCGGCTGCACAACCGCTGAATCGTCGCTGATAACTGTTACAGGCCCGAGATCATCACCGGGTATATCCGATGCAATATCCACATCTGATTTTCTGTTCAAGAGGCCGCAGCCCTGAAACAAAAGGCAACCTGCGAGGAGGTTCACACCCAGTGCCACACGTAATGTCTGATAATTCATTGTATCTCCTTCTCTTAATTAACTCCGGCAAAAATTACTGGTTTTTCTGCACTACTGATGCCGCCGCACTTTCATCCGCAACCTTCAAGGACGAGCCGTTTAAACCGCTCTCCTCTTTCGCGGTAATTGTCAAACTGGTCAAAACTGGCTGTTCCGGGTGAGAGCAGAACCGTATCACCGTTCTGCGCATCACTCACGATATTCCTGACGGCTTGATCGAGAGTGCCGCACCTTTCGCATGGCACATCTTTATACCAGGCTGCAAACATCTGTTCACAACAATCACCTATAAGATATACTTTTTTCACATTGCTTGCCAGTAATTCTTGAGTTTTTTCAGATAAATTTTCCTTGAGCAGGCCTCCGGCGATCAGACGAACCGGAGTTCTGACCATTCTGAGAGCCGCCGTCATGGCTGCGAGAGAGGTAGCCTTGGAGTCATCAATGAAGTCAACACCCGTCTTGCTGGTGTAGAAGAGTTCCATCCGGTGCGGCAGCGGCTGGTAGTTACGTAATCCGTTCTCGATCTGCTGGGCGTTCACACCCGCGTCCAGCAATGCCGCTGAGGCTGCCGCAAGTGAAACACCGAAGACCGGATTATCGAACCATGTTCCCGAGGCATTGAGGGTGATTTCGCCGGTTTCAGTGCATCCCTTGACAGAGCCGTTGCACCAGAGCCACTGACTGTCGGGGCTGTTGCCGAAACGAGCAACCCTGACTCCGTCGGGCAGCGGGCGGTCTAGTTTGACAGCCTCATGGATCAGTGCCAGTGAACCCGGGCGCATCTGTGCGAACATCTTCAGTTTGAGGTTCTGGTATTCACACATTGACTCATGACGATCGAGGTGATCGGGCTGCACATTGAGAAGCATCGCTATTTGTGGTGAGAAGTTGCTGGTGTTCTCCATCTGAAACGAGCTGACTTCCGTGACGGCCCAGCTTTCATCTCCCGGTCTCAGGACAAGGTCGCACAGCGGAGTGCCGTAATTACCGGCGGGGGCGGCTTTGATCCCGCTACTATTAAGAATATCCGAGCAGAGTTTAACGATGGAACTTTTCCCCTTGCTGCCGGTCACGGCCAGTATGCGGGCGTTCCAGTAATGAAAGCCCAGCTCCATCTCCGAGATAATTTTTATACCGCGTGCACGGCATTCACGCAGCCACGGATGTGAAGCTGCGAAAGCAGGACTGGCCACACAGAGTTCAAAATGCGCGAATGGAAGGGGGCGGGACCCTGACACAATCTCACATCCTGCAACGGTCAGGGTGGTGAGTTGATCTTTCACTTGCTGTTGCCTGGCCTCGTCCGCCAGCACAACACGGCAGCCGTTACGCAGCAGCAGTCTGGCTGCTGAGCAGCCACTTGCGCCGGCACCCAGCACAATGGCATTCAAATTTCTGAAGCTATTCATTGTTTCTCCGGGGAGGTTAAATTTTTTCCAGGACTTTTTCCAGGTGCATCCCGCGTGAAGCCTTCAGGAGCAGCAGGTCGCCTTCAATGACGAACTCTTTCATTACGTCGCCCGCCTCGGAGGCATCATTAAAAAGCATCACATTATGTTGAGGGAATCCATTTTCAAGTGCTCCACGCAGAGTGTGCTCGGCGGAGAGTTTACCGATCAGGCAGAGGGTATGCGGCGCAATTTCGGCAGCGGCGGCACCTACGGCGCGGTGCAGTTCCGCCGCGAACCTGCCGAGTTCGAGCATATCCCCGAGAATCAGTATTTTACGTCCGCCGCATCTCAATTGCCGGAAGATTCCGAGTGCCGCGCTGACACTCTGCGGATTCGCATTATAGGCATCGTTGATGATCACAGCGCCGCGCCGTACAACCCGTTGCCAGCGCATATCCGGCATAACCAGCGCATGCAGGGCCGACGCAGTTGATTCTCCGTCGGCACCGGCCAATCTTACAGCGGCATAAGCCAGCAGAAGGTTGACGGCGTTATACTCACCGGGCAGGTTGCTATGCAGATCAACGCGCAAGCGGCTGCATCGTTCCGTGATTGTAATCCGGCCGGCAAGCAGATCGGTGAGTTCGCCGAAATAATCGGCTGAATTGTCGCGCAGAGAAACGGTAAACACAGGCACATCGGAGGAGGTTTTCAGGACATCATAATACTCATCATCCATACTGAGCGCGAGGCAGCCTCCTGATTTTATGCCAGCAGCCAGGGAAGCTTTCTCACGGGCGATGGCCTCTGACGATCCGAAGTTCTCGATATGGGCTGTTCCGACAGAGGTTATAATTCCGATATCCGGATTAAGCACCCGGCTCAAGCGTTCAATTTCTCCGGGGTGGTTTGTACCTATTTCGAAGATACCGAAATCGCAGTTACGGGACATGGAGAGCAGACTGAGCGGCAAACCGATATCATTGTTGAGGTTT
Organism: Kiritimatiellia bacterium; assembly: GCA_018399555.1. Classification (GTDB taxonomy): domain Bacteria; phylum Verrucomicrobiota; class Kiritimatiellia; order RFP12; family UBA1067; genus M55B167. The sequence continues at coordinate 8,039 of JAGYOL010000048.1, forward strand.
CCCTGGGTAGCGCAGACCCTGCCGGAGAGGGAGCAGAGCGCGGCAGCCATCTCTTTGGCGGTAGTTTTTCCGCAGCTGCCTGTGATGCCTATAATTTTGGCGCGACTCTGCAAACGCCAGGCACCGGCGGCATCAAGCAGAGCACGCCGCGGGCTGTCAACCAGCAGCAGAGGTTTATCCGGACTGGCGCGGGTGAAAGGGTGGTCGCGTTCGACCATAGCTGCGACTGCGCCGCTCTGGAAGGCGGTTTCAACGAAGTCGTGGCCGTCGAATTTTTCGCCGCGCAGAGCGACGTACAGCATACCGGGCTTGAGCACGCGTGTATCCTGTGTGACACCTCTGAATGCAGGCGGCATCAGTTGTGTTTTGCCGTTGACCCATTCCGCAAAGTTTTCGGAATTGAAGATCACCGTGTCATCATGATCCAGCTTATACATAATCCATCCAGATTGATCCAGTCGACTCAGATTTTCAGGTTTATTCTCAGCGCTCATCATCCAGGCAGTCACTCTCTTCAATCAACACTTGGCGGTCATCGAAGGGCAGTGAACGTCCGGCGCACTCCTGAAAGCACTCATGTCCTTTGCCGGCGATCAGCAGAACATCATCGGCGGCGGCCAGACGAACAGCGGCACGAATGGCCTCCCGTCGGTCGGGACATACATGGATATGGCGACGCTGCGGGATGCCGCGCATGATATCCGCGATGATATGATCGGGATTCTCGCTGCGCGGATTGTCAGAGGTAACGATCACAACATCGGCCAGTTCAGTGCAGACGCGTCCCATCAGAGGGCGCTTTGTTTTATCGCGGTCGCCGCCGCAGCCGAAAACAACTATCAATCGTTTTTTAGTGATTTCGCGCAGAGTTGTGAGCACATTACGGAGCGCATCATCGGTGTGCGCATAATCAACAAAGGCATCATAAGGGCAATCGTTGAGTGCCACACGTTCCAGGCGGCCCCATTTCGGCTGCTGAACCGCGACGGTGCTGATTATCTCCGGCCAGCCGACGCCGGAAGCCTGCGCCGCTGCTGCCGCACAGGCGATATTCTGCACGTTGTAACGTCCGGCCAAGGGGGTACTGAATTCAAGATTGCACGCCCCGCAGCCATTCAGGACAAAGCTGCTGCCTGCGGCGGTGGAACGCAGAGCGTTGATACGCAGATCAGCCTGTTCGGAAAAGCCGATGGTCACGCAGCGCAGCTTGAGTGATCTTACGGCTGCCGCCATCCGCAGACCGTATTGACCATCTACGCAGCAGAATGCCGGAGCCTCGGGATTCAACTCCGCCAGCTGTCTGAAAAGAAGAAGTTTGGCATCAAAATACTCCTGCATATTGTGGTGGTAATCAAGGTGATCCTGTGAAAGGTTGGTGAAGATGCCGGCTTTAAATGGTATTCCGGCGACGCGTTGCTGGTGTAGCGCGTGTGACGAGCACTCCATGACGACCGCATCGCACTGTGTACGGTGCATATCGGCAAGCAGAGTTTGCAATGTGCAGGCATCCGGGGTGGTACGAAGTGCAGGAATTTCACGGTCGGGGTAGGTTATACTGACGGTGGAAAACAGACCGACTTTACGGTCGGCCGATTTCAGCATCTCGCTCAGCAGCCAGGCGCTTGTTGTTTTGCCATTTGTACCGGTCACCGCGAAGAGATCCATCCGTCTGGCGGGCCAGTCATGCACCGCAGCGGCAATCAACGCAGCCGTCCGCCGCGGATCGGTCACCTGAACGCATCTGGCACCGACATGCTGCGGTGCTTTACTGCTGACCGCACCGGCGGCACCGCGTTCAAAAGCGTTGCTGATATATCGGGAGCCATCCTCACGACAACCGTCGATCGCCACAAACAGATCACCGCGGCGTACGAGACGTGAATCGCAGTTGACTCCGCTGAACTCAATATCCGCATCGCCATCCACAATCATTGATTTCAGTTCATTTATGCTGTTCAGTTTCACAATTCTTCCTCAACAAAATCATCGGGTGGAATTTCAAGATAACGTACCAGGGCCGAAGTGATTTCCGCAAAGGCGGGTCCCGATACATATCCGCCGGTATGCTGGGGTTTGGGGGTATCAACGGTAACCAGAATGGCCACTTCGGGATTTACGGCGGGGATAAAACCGACGAATGTGGCATAGTAATCGGTTTGCGAATAAATTCCATCCACCGGTTTTTGCGCGGTACCGGTTTTGCCGGCAACGGTATAACCCGCCACTGCGGCACTTTTTCCTGTACCCCCGGATTTTGTGATGCCGATCATCATTTCGCGCACAAGTGCTGCTACATCTCTGCGCACAGGCCTTCCGATTATGGTCGGTTTGTTTTTGAACACCACCTCACCGTTGGGAGAGACGATCTTATCGACCACATAGGGTTTCATAAGGACTCCGTCGTTGGCGATGCAGGCGAAAGCATTGATGAGCTGCAGTGCCGTCACGGCCACACCCTGGCCGATCGGCACGCGTGTTGGTGTCAGGCTGTCCCATTTCTGCGGCTGGCGCACTATGCCGAATTGTTCACCGGGCAGATCGACCCCCAGTTTAGTACCGAAATTAAATGCACGCAGGTAGCGGTAGATACACTCGTTACCCATCATCAGACCCAGCTTGGCAAAATAGATATTACTGGATTTCACCAGTGCTTTACGCAGATCAACCATACCGGTTACATGATCGCGCAGAGGTCTGCCAGCGTAGAACCAGATTTTAGAAAGCCCCACATCCAGTTTTTGATGCTCATCGATAACGCCGTGATTAAGCGCGGCGCAGGCAATAATCGGTTTCATCGCGGAACCGGGCTCGTAATTCACGCTGACCGCTTTATTGGCCCAGATGTTTGAATTGACATTATTATAGAATTCCGGTTCGAAGTCGGGGAAGGAGGCCATTGCCATAATCTCACCGGTTTTAATCTTTTCCACGATTGCCCAACCGCCTGCGGCACTGAATTTCTGCACCACACCGCTCAGAGTTTTTTCCACTATATGCTGGATATTTGAATCGAGCGTTAGGTAGAGATCGGAACCGTTGATCGGATCAACCAGGATACTGCGGCGATAAGAGATTATCCGGCCTCTGGCATCTTTCTGTCCCTCGATTCTCCCCTGCACCCCTCTTAAGTATGAATCGTAGCATTGTTCGACACCGGCACTGCCGACGCCCATGTTGTTGACGAAGCCGAGCACATGTGACATCCTCCGACGTCCGGGATAGGTGCGCACGACCTTGTTTTTAATACCCACCCCTGAAATCAGCGTTTTATTGGTAATGACACTGTAAACTTCTTCACTGTCTGAAAGAGCGATGACATTGCGTCGATTGTGAGAGCGGTATTTACTCCACAGTTGATCGTCGGGGTTGTTGTAAAGCAGAGCCTGGTAGCTTTCCGGTGAGATGGTCTGATATTTATACCAAAGTTCATCGCGCTCCACCTGAAGGGTATCGGCAAGCAGACTGACCATGGGCACAAGATTGGTACGGTGGCAGGTTCTGGTTGAATTTATATGTGGATCAACGAAATAGAGGCGAGTGAAAAGACTCATTGCCATCGGATTCTGCTGCCCGTTCCGATCGTAGATTTTACCGCGCAACGCCTCGAGGTTATAATCAAACTCGCGTTTTTCATCGACTTTGATATCGGGCACTTTTGTGTGTTCGACACAGAGTTTTACGCCGATTGCTCCGAAGCAGAACAGAAATCCGCCGGTAATGAGCAATGCCCAATTCCTGAAGTATCGGTCATCCATTGGTTCACCATGCCAGATCCGCTGCGCTGTTGTGCAAAAGGAGCCGTTTTATCTGTCGAGCTCGGCTTTAGCCACATTTTCAGCGACCAGAGCACGCAGATAGGCCACCGACACCTGGCCCTCGCGGGGCACTCCGTCGGAATCCATGCGAACCACCTGTCGCGCCGCTGGCAGATTCATTTCGATGCCGTGTGCACGCATTGAGAGCTCCATCCGCTCGGATGACTTCATCGCATTCCAGCGTGCCTCTTCCCGGACACACTGCTTATCGAGCCGGTCAAGTTCCTGCTGCTGCAGGCGGATTTCATCCATCAGAGCCTGATTTTTATCGGACAAAAAGAAGTAGCACAGATAAGCCAGGACAATCATTCCGATGGCTCCCGTAAAAGGTTGCCACAAAACGCGGCTTCTTCTTTTGCGATTGCGTTTAACATTTCTTTTCACTGACATGATTCAACCCCTCTCGTTTATACGTTAAAATTTAAATCGTTTACTGTTACGTCTGTTTTCCGTCGGTCGTTCCAGACGTTCAACCACCCGCAGCCGTGCGGAACGGGCCCGCGGATTGAGTGCCAGTTCCTCTTCACCGGCCTCGACCGGTTTGCGGGTTATTTTGCGCACCGGAGGAAGTGTTCCCTCCCATCGCTCGCCACCCTGCTGCAATGAAATCCATCTGCCTGCATGGCTCACAAAGCGGTGTTTGACCTCTCTGTCGGTCAGGCTTTCAAAGGTTATCACCGCCATACGTCCGCCGGGCCGGAGAAGATCCAATCCACTCTCAAGCGCCTGGTTCAACTCTTCTATCTCAGAGTTCAGGTACATTCTGATGGCCTGAAAAACACGCGTCGCAGGATGTCTGGAGCCACGTCTGCCGACAACACCGCACACAATATCAGCGAGTTGCAGTGTCGTTAGAATCGGTGTTTTCTCCCGTGCGGCCACGATTGCCCGGGCAATCCTGCGCGCGTGCGGCTCTTCGCCGTAGCGGCGGAAAATCTCCGCCAACTCATCATCATTGAAACCTGCCAGCATCCGGGCCGCATCCATTTCATCGGAATCGGCATCCATAAGCATGGAAAGTTTACCGTCACGCATAAAACTGAATCCGCGTTCCGCGTTATCCAGCTGCCAGGATGACACCCCGAGATCCAGCAGAATGCCATCCACACCATCAAAACCGTTCTCTGCCGCCAGACGGGCAATCGCGCCGTGGCCCCCATGCACGAGCTGTTTCTCGCCGGCCAGTGTCCGCAGATTGAGTTCCGCGGCCGCGAGTGCCTGAGCGTCTTTATCGATTCCCAACACTCTTCCGCCGGCACCGGCACGCTCCAGTATGGCGCACGCATGTCCGGCAAAGCCGACAGTACCGTCGATGTAAACTCCGCCCGGTCTGACATCCAGGAGTTCAACGACCTCTTTCAAAAGTACGGAAAGGTGCATCTGCTCTCCCGGCGCTTTAAAATATCGCCGGCTGTGACACCCTGCGAACTCTCCGCGTCCGGAATGCCGCAATGATGCACAGCCAGGCGATACAAATTTAATTCACTGCCGCACAAAATAACCGGTCAGCTTTTATGCAACTCGCTCCGCAGCTTCGCCAACACCATGCGGGCGTTTTTAAACTCATTGAAATCAACTTTTTCAACGGCCTTCTCTTCGTCGGATGCCGCCATAATCTTAATGCAGTCGCCCGCACCGACCATCAGCACAGTGTTCGTGATGCCAGCGTAGTCACGCAACGTCTCAGGTATTCCCAGACGTCCCTGCACATCCAGTGCTTTGTGCTCCATATTCCTAAAGAGCAGGGCAACCTGTGCGCGAACCGGATCATCTTCGGCTATGTCCTCTAAAAACGCATATCTTTTTCTTATAACGGAACCCGGTATCATATCGAGACAGCTCTGACCGTCAGCTGTCGTTCCGGGTGCAAGGTACACGCGTGTCTGTCCGTCAGCGTCGAGGCCGAACGCATGCCGCCAGTTGGCGTTGATGGTAAGGCGTTGCTGGCGATCAAGATTGCGCATCTTGCTACCGACCAGCACCCCAACGCTACTGTCGCGGGCCTCTTCTTTTTTGACTATTTCAGACATTTTTAGACTATTCCTGACTTGTCACCGTTATTTTAGTCCTGAATCCCCTATAAAGTCAACTATGAAGCGCAAAAAAACAGCATAATATTTATCAACCTAAGCCATTGATTACAAGCGTGTTAAACAAAACACAGCGTGTTTGCAACTGTTAACCGGCGGACAAATGCCCTTTTTCCGACCTTGTTTACTGTTTTTCCACACTTGATTTTTAAAACGCAAAACAGTAAAGTGTCGCTGTTTTATTCAGGCCAGCGTAGCTCAGTTGGTAGAGCAGGTCATTCGTAATGATCAGGTCGCGGGTTCGACTCCCACCGCTGGCTCCACTCTCAGCCGCCCGTTTTTACCGCACATTCACGCACAATGAAATCACAAGCTGAAAACCGATTTATAACCTCGATCATCGTACCGGACAGGGTCGGTCTGCTGCGCGATGTGACTCAGGCTGTATTCGCGATGGAGGGCAATATCGGTGAGATTCGGCAGACACTGGTCGACGGATTTTTCTCTCTTGTTTTCACTTCCGCGCATCCGGACGAAGTTTCACTGGAGGCATTCAGATCGATTCTGGCGGGCGCGCTTGAAGAGAGCGCGGTTATCACCGTGCTTGAGAAAGACCAGTGTGCCTCCTTCGGTCCGGAAATCGACGGTTCCCGTTACGTTGTGACGACACGCGGACGCGACAAGCCGGGAACCATCTGTGCCATCAGCGGGTTTCTGGTTGAGCATAATATCAATATTGAAGACTGGATCGTGGATGAAGAGGATGGCGATATCATTTACATCGCACAGGTCGTGATTCCAGCCACAAGAGATTTCCGCCGGATTCAGGAAAGGTTCAAAAGCGGAATGGCCGCCATCGGACTGACGGGCATGATATGGCACGAAAATATTTTCAGAGCAACCAACGAAATCGGTGCGGTAAAACCGCTGACGGGTGATTGATATGTTCGCCAGACAAGATGTTGTTTCCACTATCAGAATGGTACGCGAAGAGAATTTGGACGTCCGCACTGTGACCCTGGGCATAAATCTGACGGCATGCGCAGACTCTGATCCGGCGCGGCTGACAGATGCGGTGTACCGGCTGATCACGGAGAGGGCAGCTGATCAGGTACGTTTTTGTGATGAGATCAGCGTTAAGTACGGACTGCCCATTGTCAACAAACGGATTGCGGTCTCGCCGGTGAGCGCGTTGCTTGAAGGGCACAGCACAGAAACCGCAGTCAAGGTTTGCCGGGCACTGGATGCGGCGGCGGACGCCGTCGGCATTGATCTGCTCGGGGGATTTTCAGCTCTGGTTCATAAAGGAATGACGCGCGGTGAACACACGCTGATCGAGGCGCTGCCCCAGGCGCTGGCATCAACCACGCGTATCTGCTCATCCTTCAACATCGGCACGACCCGTTCCGGAATCAATGTCGACGCAGTAGTCATGATAGCAGACAGAATTATTGAAACATCCAAGGCCACTGCTGAATCAGGCGGATTCGGCTGTGCGAAGATCGTTGTCTTCGCCAACATGCCGGAAGACAATCCTTTCATGGCCGGTGCCATGCTCGGGGCCGGTCAGCCGGAGTGTGTCATCAACGTGGGTGTCAGCGGTCCGGGTGTGGTTAAAAGGGCGGTTGAACGTTTGCTGAAAAAAAATCCTGACTCGACACTGGATGAGATTGCCGAGGAGATTAAGCACACCGCTTACCGTGTTACGCGCACCGGCGAGCTGATCGGCAGAGAGGTTGCCAGGATGCTGGAAATTCCTTTCGGGATTGTTGATTTATCGCTGGCTCCGACCCCGAGGGTCGGTGACAGTGTCGGTGAAATTTACCAGGCAATGGGCATTGAATCGATTGGCGCACCGGGCACCACAGCGGCGGTGATGCTTTTGAATGACGCGGTCAAGAAAGGGGGCGCTTTCGCCTCCAGTGCGGTGGGCGGACTCTCCGGCGCTTTCATACCGGTTATGGAGGATCATGCGCTTTCAAAAGCTGTAACAGAGGGAACTTTGACTCTGGAGAAACTGGAAGCCATGACGGCAGTCTGCTCGGTGGGCCTTGATATGATTCTGCTTCCGGGCGACACCTCCGCAGAAACAATCGCAGGTCTGATTTTAGATGAAGCCGCGATCGGCATCACCAACCGCAAGACGACCGGTGTACGTGCCATTCCGGTTCCCGGAGCAGCTCGGGGCGAGCTGATCGACTTCGGCGGACTCTTCGGCTCGGGTACGGTCACCGCGCCGGTCTGCCCATCTGGAGCGGAAACATTCATACGGCGCGGTGGACACATCCCCGCACCGATTCACAGTCTTCTGAACTGACCCGGCGGAAGCTGTGGCGGCACCGATTGTGTAACATACGCAGAAGGCTTAGCTCCAGGGGGAACTGTGCGGTTCAAGCCACTGAGCTCTCACAACCAAGGAAAGGCAGCAAAGTGCCGCATATTGAATTAGTCACCTCGCAGGAAGAGTTAAAACATTTGTGTGCTGAGCTGTTGAAGCAGGAAGTTGTTGCGATTGACACGGAGTTTTTCTGGGA